>CAYQRA010000048.1:0-13035 GCA_964419315.1 uncultured Saprospiraceae bacterium
AAAGCTAGCATGGGGCTTTCTGTTACCAATCTGTACAATAGAAAAAACACTTGGTATAATGAATACGAAGTCATTGAAGGGGAGTTGTTAGAAACCAATGTTACGCTGCTCGGAATCACACCAAGTTTATTTTTTAACTGGACGCTTCGTTAAGAAAGTCGCATCCTAGAAGTATTTAAAATTCAAAATCAAAAAAATGAAATACCTTATATTAAGCTTATTATCCATCTTCCTTTTTTACTCTTGTGAACAACAAAGTATTGAAACAATAGAAACCAAAACGGCTGTTGTCGAAGGATTTTTACATGCCAATCATTATATTGATAGCTTAGAAATAACACAAACTTTTTCTTATAATCAACTAGAAGATGTGCTTATTTCGCTTGACGATTTGGAGGTCACCCTTTCGGATTTTAGCAATGAATATTCTTTAACTTCCATTGGAAATGGTTTCTATCAAAATACTGACGTGATCATTGAAAATGATAAAAGTTATCGGATCGCATTTGTTTGGGAAGGAGAAATGGTTTCTGCGGAAACTTATATCCCTCTAAAAAAGGAAGCGCAATTGTCTACGGAGACAGTGGATATAGAAAAAATAGAATTAGCGACAATGGGTGGGGGACCACCACCGCAAGGTGGAACAGAAACTGATCCGATTGAAATAACTTGGGATAATAGCGAAGGCGATTATTATTACATTGTGATTGAAAATCTAGAAGAAGATCCAGAATATGTAAATGCCAACCTTGAAGCTTCGCTTGCCAATGGTGACCGACCTCGTTTTATTTTTATCACCGAGCCCCAAATTACAGATTTCTATGCCATTGATGCACGTAGAGAACTCACTCAATACGGACTGCACCAAATAATTGTTTATCGAGTAAACCCAGAATATGCAGCCCTGTACGAAAGCTCTGGGAATTCCACGCTTTCTCTAGAGCAACCACCAACCAATGTCAATAATGGCTTAGGAATTTTTACGGGGGTAAGCAGTGATACCCTTTATTTAGAAGTGAATGAAATATAAGGAAGGATCGACAAAAGAAAAAGCAAAATTTTATGTTTTTAATCTAACTCTTGCACTCTGATTTGATTCAAGTCAGGGTGCTTTTTTATGTAGAAAACCGTGAATAAAGAAAAGGTATACTTGAAGTAGGGGAGTCTTTTACAAATTAAGAACTACCTCTTAGATTCTACTCCTGCCCAAGAAATCTAAAACCATGAGAACCTTGATCTTATATTCTTAGCTTCGCTAAACAAAGAGTGATTTAGCCTCAGTAGGCCTGAAATTAAACCCGCGTATTCCCTTTGATAAATAGTAAAATAATTCAGATGGAGTTTAAAATTATCTTTCTACTTGCATTTATGTAACTAGTTACGTAACTTAGTACATAAATATAGAAATATGGATTTATTCAGCGAATTAGGGGAGTTGGCGATGGGAAGTCGTCTCCGAAGATTAAGTGATTACATCATGCAGGAAGGCACTGAAATTTATAAAAGTCACCGAATAGACTTTGACCCCAAATGGTTTCCAGTGTATTATTTGCTCAGTACCAATGATCATCTGTCGATTACAGAAATTGCAGATCAACTGGGAGTAAGCCATCCGGCGGTGATCAAAAACGCCAAGGAATTAGAAAAAATTGGCTACCTAGAATCGGTACAAGATAAGGCAGATAAGCGGCGCAGGTTATTGTCCTTGTCTCCATCTGGGAGAAGATTATTACCAGAAATGCAAATCGTTTGGAAAGACATTGCGGGTAGTTTTTCGGAAGTGATACAAGCGCAAAACGAGCATTTGCTAAAAGCAGTCATGGAAGTTGAACAAGCATTTCGCGAAGAGCGATTTACAGCGCGTGTACGAAAATTTCGTGATGCCCGTATGCTACAGGCGATAGAAATTATAGGATACAAACCAGCGTATGGATCGTATTTTAAAGCCTTTAATTATGCTTGGATTGAACATTATTTTTCTGTGGAGCCAATCGATATAGAGGCCTTAGAGCATCATCAGAAAAAAATAATTAAGCCTGGGGGCTGTATATTATTTGCAAAAATGGCTGGAAAGATTGTCGGTACCTGTGCATTGAAGAAATTTCCTGATGACTCGTATGAGCTGACCAAAATGGCGGTTACAGAAGCTGCACAAGGAAAGCAGGTTGGGAAAAAGCTGGGATTGGCTATTTTAGAGAAAGCTAGGTCGCTAGGAGCGAAAACAGTATTTTTGGAATCCAACCGCAAATTAATTCCTGCATTGACGCTGTACCGTCGCTTAGGCTTTGTGGAAGTCTCGCGTGGGCAAGACACCGAATCCGAATACCAGCGCTCAGATATACGCATGGAAATAAAAATTATGGTTTAAGGCTCTATTTTCAAAACAGCCTTAATTTGCCTATAATTAATATTATGTTAAGTAGGTGTTTTGAACCACTTCTCTATCGATGATGAAAGCTTGAAATTAGAAGACTTTTGACGTTTCCAACAGGAATCAAATAATGACAAAGTGTTTGAATAAAACGATCAAAACTTGTCAGACCTGTGCTGACTTTATAAGAAGCAGGAATAAAAAACGCCAACCCATTTTTAGGAGTTGGCGTTTGTAAATATTATCTAAATCGAAATTATTCGATCTTCATTACCTTGTGACTGCTGTGGTTGCCCTTGGGCCCATACTGTACAAGGTTATACAATCCAGCTGGCAAATTTTCTAATCCATCCAGAGTCAGTCTATTGTGACCTTCTTGAACTTCGAAAGAATAAGATTGAACAATTTTCCCGACAATGTCATGCAAATCTATGGTCAATTCACCGTCCATATTCACTTCAGTATCTAAGATCAATTCATGTGTAAAGGGATTCGGGTAAGCTTCACTAGATCCGATAAAATTTTCAGGCTCCTCTCCCCTCTTGTTTGCCAATTTTTCTTTTCGTGGATCATTATTTGTTTCTCCAGCAAAATAGACCCATTCGAGCGTTCCGTCTTCTTGGAATTTTAGAATATAAGGAGCATCACTTTCTAGTTCATTTTGTTCAGCAACTATATGGTCGGAAGTCCCAGTAGCTTTTATCTCTTTGATTTGTGATACCGTATTATTGACAACATGATCCATCATACCATCCAGTTTTTCAGGATCCAAACCTGTGAAAACACTAAGGTTCAATTCTTTGTCCCATCCAATGATATTTGGTGGATCTACAGCAACTAATAAAGCTTTTTCTTTAGGTAGTTCTGCGACAGCCAGACAAAGAACCCAATTTTTCCAGGTAACACATTTGTTAATGGTCATACATTGAGATGCGGTACAGCCATCTATGCTTGTAATCGTAATACAATATCTTCCTTGAGGGAGGGCTAAGGAAATAAAGTCATAGCCAAAAATAGTTGTTTCGTTATAATAGCCGTTGGTAACTCCCTCAATGACTACAGTAAAAGGAGCACTTCCTAAGGAAGGATCAATATTCGCAGTAATATAACCGCTGATATTATCCAACTGGTCATAAGTGGTAAAAGTAACATGAGCTGCTTTAGGAAAAACAGCAAAGAGCGCAATGGTCATCATACTGAGAAACCATCTTTTTATATTTAATTTTGTATAATTCATTCGTGATTTTTTATTAGTAATTCTTGAAGAGAAAGTTAGTTACTTTATAAAGTACTTAGGAGCTCCGCTCGACTATGCTTTTCATATCAAGAACCTAGTTTAATTGAAAAATTTGTGAAATGTTCTGCCGGTGAATTTTTTCAACCGCTTCTTTTAGATAACTCTCTGAAATAGCTTTAATCAGATCAGCATCGCCCAGTATTTGTAACAGTAAAGCGTGAGTCAAAAAAATCTCTTCTTCACTTTTCTGAGTAGCTAAAGATTCAAAAATAATGGGGATTAAACTCCAATTGTCTTCCGCATGCGCGGCTAAACCATAGAAGACATAATAAGCCATTAATTCACCATCTGCTCCCCCATCACTTTGGGGAATATAGATACTAGTCAAATTGTCTATTAAAAATTGCTGAGCCATTGGATTATTTATTTTTACCAATAGATCTATTGCTTTTTTTCGCAATTCTTGATCAAATTGTTCATCCAGCACAATAAAAGTCAATTCTTCCGTCAAGGAATCCAGCTTATGCGCATATAGCGCGTGACTGTCTCTAAAAGGACGGAAAGAGATATCTTTGAGGCTTTTTTTAGCCATGTATCTATCTACTTTTTTGCGTTGCATTTCTATTAAAACCTTGCCCGCTTTTTGGCGCTCTTCCATAGGTAAAGATTCGTCAGCAGCAATTTGCCGTAAGGAATCTCTATTTATGTTTTGAGCAGTTCCGGTAGTAAAAAATAGAGCAATTAAAATAATTATCAGATTCGTTATTCTCATTTTTTAAGGATTTGTAAGGACATTAACTGACCCAAGACCAACTTGATTCATTTTACTACTTCCGGTTTTAAAAGTACTAAAGATAAAAGTATCTTCATCAGCAAAAGGAGTAGTCCCTTGGTTAATGGTGATGTTCAGACTAATCGTTGAAATATTCCACGTTGTTTCATTTGCATTTGGATTGTAAAAAGCTCCAACACCAGTAGAGGTTTGCAAGAAAAACCTATTGGTCAATCCATCATAAGTTAGGGAATAGCCCTCAGTATTTGCAAAATTACTTGTAGTAATACTAATGCTCCCGTTGCCAACCATATCACCATCATTGATATCCAGGCGTAAAGGCTCACTATTGGAGACGATACTATTATCCTGAGTAAGCTTGCCGTTATCAGTACCTCTTTTGGCATAATAAACACAATTCCAATCTACTACTGCAGAGCCTCTTGATCCATGTAATGATTCATTATAATCAATAATGGAAGGAGCAGTTATTCCTACCCTGACAAATTCGTGGAAACTAATTTTATTTACCTTAAAAGCAACCGCATCAATCTCCGCAAGTTGAGTACTTGGGATATCACCAGAATAAATTAAATTATTGGAAGGAGAATTATCTTCATCAGAATAATTATTGCTATCATCATTTGGCTTTTCATTATCTTCTTCTAGTTCATAAGGAAAATCAAAAGAGTCAAATAAAAACAAAGAATTATCCAAGATGTTGAGTTTATAAGCTCTTACCTTTTTTTGTCGAGTAACATCAAATTTCACTAAGCTCTGGGCACCTGCTGGACTTACTTGGAATTCAAAAAGAATTCGACCTCCTAATCTTTTATCTAAATTTGAAGGGTCATTATTTGGAATCGCTCCGCTATAAAAATCTTGAAATCCATACCGATCACCATTGAAAGAAATCCATTTATTATTGATATTATTGACTAGTGGACTATGAGTAAGATTAGGGAGTCCATCAGGTGCTGGCATGTTTGGTACTGGCGTTATTGTCTCAGAACTCCAAGTACCACCTGTGTCTACCCATACTGCAGTAGCACTTACTTTATCGACTACCTCACCATTATATAGCAAATGAAATTTTATATCCATTAAGTCGCCACTTACCGCCGTAGCTTCTATAAAAATAGTTTTGGGCAGACTTGCATCAGAATAGGTGATTTCATTATTAGCGTTTAGGGAAATCTGACTTCCATTCTTTTTAGGGTCTTCCCATAAAGTAACCGTACCTCCCACTTTTTTTAAGGTTACAGGACCGACGGGGTCTGTAATTTTTTTTCGAATCACCAATTTGATCATATCAACCTCATTCCTTCCAACAGAAGAGCTTTCAACTATTGGGTCAATATTGTCAGTTATTCCATCTCCATCTGTATCGTTTAGATTGGCTACCGTAACGGCTCCTTTATCATATTTGTTTCCAGAGGATAATTTCTGTCCTCCAGTATAAGTTTTTCCAATTGACCAATCGTAAAAACCATTGTGAATGTCCAGAAAAACATCGCATTCAAAACCTGCGGAGGATGTCTTACTGGGTTGTTGTGCATTGGCCTCTGGCATAAAGGCGCAGAGGAACAAAATAAAAACGCATTTTAAAATTCGTAATGTCATATTTTTTGAATTTAATTATTTTGAAAAGCGATTTAAAGTCCCTTTTCAATAGTGAAAAAAGTCATTTAGAAAGAGCCTTTTAGCAAAAAATCGATGTCATTCTGATCCAAGAAAAAAATCCTCTGCGCACAAGAATCCTTTCCGGCTCTTGTCGCTAGACAAGAGTGGTTCAGTAAGCAAGATTACTTACAAAAGAGGGGCTCCTATAAATGTTTAATTTATAGAGTTGGAAGTTTTCAGAAAATGGTTTTTAAGGGTGTTTTACCAAAATAAATAAGCAATAATCCCAGCAAATATTTTAGAGTTTTGAGCTTATAACTCCAAAGAATTTAGGAACACTAGCGTACTAGTTTTGCAAAATGGTAAAATGATTCGTTGTGCAATTTTAAAAAGAGTAGTTCGAGGTTTTTAGTTTTTATCTAGCTTTTTTTCATTGGTTGATTGCAAAAAAGGAAATATTATATTCACTAATTTGCAAATCTAATATATGCTGTTTTTTTTGAATAGCAAATTAAAAATACTTTTTTAACATTTCGTCTTCGAGCAAAAGTTAATGCTTTCTTGGTATACTTTTAATGCTTAGCACTAAACTCCCCCATTAGATTCTTTCATCATCTTCAAAGTATAGCCTCCCAACACCAAAATGATTAAGGTCATCAAAAGATAGAGCCAAATCTTATTGGTGAATAAAGCTTCCGTCGAAGCGTTTTCGGGATGCGCTAGTTGTAGAGGCGTTCCTAAACTAAGTGGTTTTAAATTTTGGGGAATGGTGTTCTTGAAACTGGCAATATCGTATTTGGGGCTTCTAAGTTTTTCATTGCCATAATATAAAAAATAATCAGCGGGGGAATCGAATCGTGCGATCATTTCTGTAGGATGTCCTTTGCAGGTGGCACCAATAATTTTTAATGGTGCATTGTCTTGATTATAAACGACCAAGCGAAATTGTTGGACAGATTTCGTAGGGAAATTAAAAGTATTGTTTTCAAAAGAACTGAGATAGCCACTTTCCATCGTTCGGTAAACGTGTTTTTTTCCTTTGGGCGTTTCGATTGTATTGACTAAATATTGCAGGTCTATTTTTCTATAATAATCTACTTGCGAATCCACCTCAATTTGGATAAACGAAATGGGAACTTTGTTAGACAAACTAAAATCTACATAAGTCTTTTTTGATTCCTTCTCGTCTACCTTTGTCATTTCTGCAATCTCAAATTCTTTAAAAGTTCCTGCGGAATAAAATTGCCGATAAACCTTAGCTTCCAATAATTTAGGCGCTTGTTTATTGGGCACCATAATCCTATAATAACGATACTTAGAATCAGGAAAAACAATGCTGGAATATTGATAATTTACTTCGGAATTTTTAATTGCCACAATCCGATTGTCTTTAGAAATGCTGATCCACTCTTTTAAATCTTGACTTCCTTCTAGTTGGACTTTCCAGTCAAAATTCTTTTCTTCGAAACTCAAATCCAATTCATTTATTTCCTTAAGGTCAGGGCATTCTAAAGTGAAAAAATGCTGATTGCCTTTACTTCCTTTGTTGAATACTTTTAGTTGGAGTGCTTCGGTGCGATGATAAGCGGTTTTGGTTTCTAAGATAAAAGGAACTTCAATGGTATCCGTTTTTGAGGTGCTTCCAAAGATTCTGAGGTCAGAAAGATTATTGGATACTTCTTGGTAAATATCATCGGGTAAAATGATTTTATGCCATTGGTCGACTGGTTTGCTGATGCTTCGTTTGTACTCAAAAGTAGGGCTTTGAGCAAAAGCAGATAAATTGAGTAAAAGGCAAAATCCAAGGCTTATAAATTTAATTCGTTTCATCTTCTCCGATTTGGAATTTGTTGTACAGAAAGGAAATAATCAAAAGTAGAATCCCCAAAGAAACCAAAACAATGGTTTTGGCAATGGTATCTAAATCTACCAAGTCATAAAGGAATAATTTGACTAGCGTCAGCCCAAAAAGAGCAATCCCCGCTACTCGCAAATGTCTTTTTTTCTGCCCTATTCCTATGCCGACTAGCAGCAAAGAAAAAACACCCCAAAGGATACTGAGACCAATTTTATAAGTGCTGGTAGCACCGAATAAGTCACTCAAGTTTATAAATTCTGCAGAAGCAATCCACAGGATTGTCCCCGCTAAAAGGAGTTCAAATACCTTTGGATAATTTGGACGAATGATTTTATGCAAAGCAAATAAAAGTACCGCACATAGGGCTAGAGAAATATAGCGAATGTAAATATAAAATGGTCCACCCACAAAATACTCTTTTGAGCCTTCATACAAATAGCTTTGCCGCAATTCACTAATTTCATAAAGCCCAATGACTAGAAATCCTAAGAGACTCAGCAGGCCAAGCCCAGCTACTATTAAATCCAATTTAGGATTGCGAAACCATTTATGATAAGCGAAAATCAAAAGACTACAAAAGAGCATGGTATAATTAGACAGCCAAATGGATTGAAACTTAACCAAGTCAAAATCCCTTCTAGTATAACTATTGCCGCCGGGCTCCTGCGAAGTAACTTCTACTTCAGAAAGAATATAGGCTTGGCCCCAATATTCCGAAATTTCTAAAAAGAAAGCTCCAAAAAGAACGGATACTAAAGCAAAGGGAATAAGGTTAGGAATATCTCTAAAGACTTCAGATTTAATTTGGGAAGGAAAACGATCTTTGAGATAAAATATAGCGCCTAATCCGCCGGCAAAAAGTAAAGAACTTAGCAAGTGGATATTTAAGAAGGGAGTGAAAAAGGTTTCTTTTTCAGTAATATAATATCGGCCATAAGTCATTGACCAATCTTGAGCCAAACTAGCGATGGCCAATCCCATTAAGCCCAGCGATAATTGTTCATATACGGCAACTTTTTGGCTGCGGCCAATCCAGAAAAGCAAGGTGGCCTCCCCTATCCAAAGTAAAGTCACCCAATTGCCATCTAGTTGAATCGGAATTGCAATGGTCAAAAAGACCAAGACCATTCCACTGATGAGATAGAAAATATTTTTCTTGGCCATTCCGTTTTGGAAAATTGCCATACTGACCATAAAGTGAGGTATGGCATTAAATAAGGCAAACAAACCAAGATACTTGCCCCAAGTAGGATGCAGTCCACAGAAGTAATAGCCAAACCCGAAAAAGAGAAAAGAGTTGACCAGAATAAAAAAGATATCTGGAATTTCCAATTCTTCCAAGCGAATCAATTTGTAAGCTAAGAAGGTGGCGTAGAATAAAAGGAAAAAGAGAAAAGCAAAACCTATTCCCAAACCAAAATTTGCCGCCTTGGCTTCTAGCAAAGTCCAAGCCCCAAAAATCAACCAAGTAAATACAAATGCAGAATAATAAAGGGGTTTCCAAGTCTTGCGAAAAGCGATCACCAGAATTCCAATATTAATCAGCGCGATATAAGAAAACATGGCGAGGTAATTTCCGGAGCCACTGCTCACTAAAAAAGGAACGCCATAAGCCCCAACAAGGCCTATAATAGCAATGACTTGTTTGTCATAATTTAAGGCAGCTATAACGGTAAAAATGGTAAAAAGTGCCATTAAACCAAAAGCGACTAATTGGGGAATCAGGCCGTAAAAGCTGTAGGCGGAAAAAGTAATAAAATACAGAATGGCCATGGCTCCACTTAGTAAGACCGCGCTAAATCTGGCATAATTGGTTTTCAACTTTAAGGCAGTTCCTAGCAGACCAAAGCCAACCAGATATCCCAAAATGATCCGAGTCAAAGGACTAATCATTTCATTTTCAATAGCTAATCGTACACCGATTACGACCCCAATAAAGGTAATTAGAACCCCTATTGTACTGAATAGATTTTCACCAATAAATTTTTCAAAATCAAGGGAGGAAGAAATTTTTTCAAAGAAGCCAGGAGTTTTGGGTTGGTTACTTTTAGGGGCTTGTCTTCGGCGGCGGCGGCGCGCTTGTACTGGCACTTCTTCTGGAGGTGAGACAGGTGTCGAACTTGAGGGAGGACTAACAGGAGTGGCCACCTCTTCGGTCATTAAAGGGTCTACTTGCAACCTTTCTTTGATATTGCTGTTTCCGAGGGTATTCTGCAAACTAAAAATCTCATTGCGGAGTTGGTTAATTTCGAGCTGAAATTGATCTTGCCGATGGAGCAATTGCTCTAGTTTTGCCAATAATTCGTTGATCTTTTGTTGGTCTTCCATATCAAGCGTCTGATTTTAGGACACATTATTGAAGGCTATTGAAAGGGTAAAATAGCGTAAATATTTGACAAGTGTATTTGTCTTAGACAAAGGAGTCTTTAAGTAGGAGGAATACTACGATCTGATCGATTTAATTTGGGTAAAAAAAAAGCCAAAATCTATGGATTTCAGCTTTTTTTTGAGAACGGATAAAGACCTTAGAATACTAACATTTTACGAATTTTATTTTTACTGTTTCACCACTCTAATGGTTTTCTCTTGACCATCTGCTTTTACTTGCAACCAATAAATGCCTTGACTCAAATTATCCAGATCAATGATTTCTTGATTTAGGCCTTTCTTTGCATTAACGTTTTGGTTTAGAACTTGACTCCCCAGAAGATTATACACAACAATGTTTACCTCTTCCGAATGTTCCATATTAAACTTTAGTTGGATGCTTTCTTGAAATGGATTAGGAAAAACCGCTAGCCTACTCAAAGACTGCTCCGTTTGAATGATTCGAATGACATTGGATGGATTGATGGTTCCATCAAAATCGTAGGACCTTAGCTGGTAATAAGTTTCTGCCCAAGGTTGGTGATCTTGAATCTGATAAGATTGCGTTTCGAAGGTATTGCCTTTGGCTTCTTTCTCCCCTATTTTCTCCCAAGCACTTTTCCCATCTTTTGATCTAAAAACGGCAAAAGAGGCCAAATCCAATTCACTAAAAGTTTGCCATTCTAAGAGATTAGATTGATCCAAAGGAGCGCCTTTAAAATAGGCCAATTCAAGCGGCACGGAGGTATTAGAAATTACGGTCGGAACAGACATACTTGCGTTGATGGTTTGGCCGGCATAGGTAGCCATTGCCGTATTATTGATGGTAAAGTCCACATCCGTCAACAGAATATCATCTACCCACCAACCAATGCTATCTACAGCCGCATCCGAATGAAACCAAAAGCGGATATTTACCAATTCATTGGCAAAGCTAGAAAGGTCGACCAAAGTGGTTTCATAATTTGAATTAGAGCCAGAAAAAGCGTGGGCTTCCGTATTATTATTGATATAATTATTATAACCGTTTTGAATCATTTGCTGATCTAAATCTATCCAGTTGATACCACCATCAGTAGAAATATGCACCTGTCCACCATCCCAAGTTCTTTCGCTGGCAAAGAAATGATTAAAAGAAAGTTGACTAGTAGGATTTACTTTGAAGGTCGGAATAAGACTTAGGTACTGGTCATTATGGTTATCCGGTGCACTCGCAAACCATTCGAGATCACCTCCCCCTTGATCGTCTAAGGTCCATTCACTGCGACTAGGATTAGTGGCATAAGTTTGCCAACTGGAATTGCCATTATTGAGGTCTTCCAAAAAGTCTGTTTCTAATGGAATAGTTGGACTGACTTGTACACGGAATGTTCTGCTAACATTTTCTCCAGCGAGCATATTGATTAAAGGCCATTCGATCAAATCTATGTTGAGCAAACCACCATCGCTTACAGAACTTGGAATCAAGGTAGTACTGTCTGGAAGTAAGTTGGCGATGGCTACATTTTCCAGCGTATTGCCAGAAACATTATTGACCATAATCGTATAGTCAATATTTCCACCCGGTACAGTACTTGGTGTACCCAAAAGCTCTATCGTCAGATTACAATCAGGAGCCAGTAAAAAAGATTCGGTATAATCACTTCGAATATCTGCATCTCCCTGACTGGCCCCATAACCCAAGCCTCGCTTGGCGAAGGCTTTCCAAATCAAACATTGATTTGCACCATTATTGATCACCTCATCCGCTTTTAATATAGCATCTCGACCATCTACAAAACCGGGATTACAAGTTTGTAATTTCATTCCTTCCATTACCAATTGTAAAGCCATATTATTGCCGCCAGTCCCCTGATAGATATCTGGGTCGAAACCATATTCATCAATCAAACTCCAGGTCATTTCCCAAAGCATGGCGCACCAAACAGCGCCCACCCCATGAGGGCGACTGACGCTTTCAATATCCGCATAGGTGTGTGGATTGATACTCATGTCTGTAGAATAAGGGTGAGGTCGAATGCCCGGTCCTGTGACAGATTGATTTCTGACATAAGTACCAATACCTCTGCCATCCGTTCCTGCATCTCCCGGTTCTATGGTGAAGATTAAAGCCAAATAATCACTCCAACCTTCTCCCATTTGTTCATTATTTCCAAGACAAGAAACATTGGTGGCTCCGCCGGTTAGTCGGTTAGAAACGCCATGACCATATTCGTGAGCGATCACGCCATTATCAAAATCACTATCTCTATCTGGATTGGCATTGGTCCAAACATACATTTGCATTCTTGGATTACGGCCATCTCTTGGCGTAGAAAAATTAGCATTATTGGTGCCACTACCATCTTGAGCATCTGCATTTACAGAGTCGCTCTCTTTGCCGCCTTTGCCATAATTATTTTCCTGAAAGTTGCCACTGACTTCATCGAATCCGTAAAAGTAGAGGACATCATGAATTAAGTTATTCCAGTAGAATAAATTGGTGACTGCAGCAGCTTGATAATCTGCCGGAGGGTCAGTAGGATCGAATGGAAAATCAAAAAGTAAATCATTTCCGCCATCAGGAGAAAAGCCACTTTGATTATCTGCATCATTCAGGTCTAAGTGCGCCTGTACATTATTTCCTTTGGCTTGAGTTTCTTCTGCACCAACGACGCCGTCTAAATCATGCCAGCCAAAAGGCGAAGCTTCCATGTCAGCTGGATTAATAATGGTAGTGATATTTCCTTCTAAAGGATTAGTCACATGGTAGGGGTATACATCATACGAATCAGGATTGAATAATTCAGATGAACAATGTTCTCCAT
>CAYQRA010000048.1:13045-16623 GCA_964419315.1 uncultured Saprospiraceae bacterium
GCGGTGGGGTCGGCAGGATTAGTCACCAAAGTTCTTGCCCCATGAATAGGACTTTCTAATGGGTAATTAAAAACTCGATATGCTGGATCTACCATGAAGTGGTTTGGTGCTAATGGAATGGCCTCTTCTTCTATTGCTGTTGCTTGACAAGTCGCATCATGGTCATGTCCCCAATTACAGGTAGTTGTCCAACTGTCTTTTTCTAAGATTTCTCCACTTTGGGCATCTACTCTGATTCCCCACCAAGCAGTCTTTTGAGTTTCATTGATGGCCATGTCATAGGCGATTCTTAATTTTCCTTTTTTGTCTTTGTGGTAAACGAGTTGGGTAGGAATTGGGTCTTTAGAAAATTCATCGAGGAGAATATAATTAACGTTTGCATTTTCTTCTTTGATCGAAGTAGCAGCGATTGGTTTCTTTGCGATTGCGTAGCCCATCTTTGAGGCTGCAGATGCGACCGCATCTATGGCGCTTATGCTAGCGTTCTCACTTAGGATTTGTTTTTCTGCATTGGGTACAAACTGGCTGCCAGAGGTCCATAGTTTTCCATCAGGAAAACGATGGATGTTGATATTGGCACCATGAATAGGAATATTATTAACTCTTTGCCGAAGGTAGACATGATGAATACCCGATTGAGCACTAACATGTTGATCGGTAATGATCCAATCCTTAATGTCCTTTGCTGATAATCCAAAGTTTGCTTGTTCATCCCTTAAGAACTTTTGGATTTGGGAATCAGGGAATTGGGCAAAAAGGCTGTTTCCAATACAGCTAAGAAATAGTAGAGTCAGGAATCGAAATATCATTTGATTGGGTTTGGTGTTATCGCTCTGTAATTTAAATCTTAAAATAGCTAATTTTTAAGCAAACCAATTAAAATGGAGGAAGAGATTAAGGAAATGTAAAATTTAGGTCTAAAATGCTTTGAACTAGAAGCAGTGGAAAATATTACCACGCAAAATTTGGAGGAGCGCAATTTAGAGAAAAGAGTTTTGGGATTTGAATCCTCTTTTTTAGAAAGGTTTTTAGGAAAGAGGAAAAATTAGTATTGCCAGATGTCGAGGTGTTGGCGAAATATCTTTACAAGATTTTCGGCATCAGAAATACCACGGTGGGGCGTTCCTGTAAATTCAAAGCCTTCTCGTTTCAGGGCATTTTGCATTCCGCAAGGTCGGTGGAGCCCTTTCAATTCTTGGTATTGGGATTTAATATTCAAATGAGCCTGCACCCAGTCCCCCTCTAGATTATGGTATTCACAATCTCTAATCAATTGCTTGCGATCAAAACTTCCCCAAGAACAGAGCAAGTATTCCTCCTCCTCTACTCCAACCCAATCTTGAAACTCTTCGATGACACTAGGAAAAGTATTGGCTCGATCTACATCATCTTGTTCGATCGAAGTGAGTTGCTTGCAAAAAGGAGATAAAAAAGGATGAATAACGGGTTTGATAAAACGATTATAAATACCCGTGGTTTCCCCATATGGATTGAGTCGAACGGCACCGATCTCGATGGTTTCTTGCACGATCCCGTTATTATTTCCAGGCCAACAAGTGGCTTCTAAATCGTAAACTATAAAGTTCAAGGTCGACTATTTATTTAGTGTATATAAGAGCATGGACGGAAAGGTATAAAATTAAAAGTCCATTGCCTCAACAAAACTGCTCTTTCTGTCTATCCGAAATTCTGTAGCTTTCTGTTCTTTAACAGCTTTATAATAAGATATGTTCCTACACAAAGGTACTCAAGTAATTCGTAAAAAGGAATCCCTTGATTTATGATATCCTCTTTTATTTAGATTTATCCCTACTAAAACCTATAGATTGCTAGGTTTTGTAAGATTTTCTAACTTAATTTAAAACAAGAACGAATGAACTGTTAAAATAATTAACGCTTAACTTTTTAAACCTGTGCAAAACCTTTCAGTCAAAGCAACAACATCAATACGATGCCTAATAAAACAACTAAAGATGAAATATTTAAAAATGTCTAAGTTTTTCACAATGGTCTTGATCCTTGCTTTTACCTTCCCTCAATGGGCCGCTGCACAGCATAAAGGAGAAGCAAGAATGGAAAAAATGCAAACAGAGTTAGATTTGAGTGACCAACAAGTGGCAGATATAAAGTCCATCCATGAAAAATATCGTGGGGAAATGAAAAACTTGCGCTCTTCAGAGAACCCCGATAAAAAGACAATACAGAATTTGCGTACAAAAAAAGAAGCTGCCATTCTTGATTTGCTAACGGAGGAACAAGCAGCACTTTATCAAACTAAAAAAGCGAGCAAAGGAAAAGCGAATAGAGGTAAGAGAGCGCATTCCGAGCAAAAGAAAGCGCTAAAAGCAGAGTTGAAAGCTTATAATGCTCAAGAAGTGAAACCTGTTTTACTGCAAAAGCGAAATGAATTTGAGGCTAAGTTGAGCGATGAGGATAAAGCAGAAATTGCGGATTTACGTGCTGCTTTTAAAAGCTTGAAAAAAGGACCTCATAAAAAAATGGATAGAGGAAATAGATCAGAAGGACTTCAAAAAGATCAAAAGCTAGCTGGAGCTAAAAAGAAAGGAGGAAAGAAGCATAAAGGCTTTAAGAAAGCGATGGCAGAAAACCCAGAATTGGAACAGCGTACGATGGCCTTGCTCAATAAGCATTCTAAAGCTTTAAAGAAAGTCGATAGACAATTGGCACCCCTAAAAAAGCAGTGGGAAGCAGATAAGCAAAATATCTTAGCAAAGCATCTAGCCCCAGCGATGCTAGAAAAAATGGCTGCAAAGAAAGCAGAGAAAGACGCTGGAAAAAAAGAAGCCTTCGGAAAAATCCATTTTCTATTGATGGATCCGGCGAAATAGTATGAAGAGAGTTTAGAGCTCTGCATAAAAGGCCTTACAAATTTTAGAATGATTTGTAGGGCCTTTTTTGGTTTCGAAGAAGGACAAGGTTTCAATATAATTCTACTAGTTTTTCCAAATTTTTTCTATTTGGAAAACTTGATTTTTGATATTTTGAAAATGCAAAAAATACAAACCACTCGCCCACTCTGCGGTCTCCATCATCCAGCTGGTGCCACCAACATGAAAAGTCCCGATCAATTGTCCCGAACGATTATAGACTTTTACCCTTTGAAATAAATCAGGATCGGGAAAGTATACTGCCAATTGATCCGCAATTGGATTGGGAATTAATAGTTGGATACTTGGAGATAGACTGGAAGGTGCCTTCGGGATTTCTTTATTCCAAGCTGCCAACATACAATCTGGTAAATTGGTGAAAGAAGGAGGACCCTCAAAAAAACTAAAATTACGATCCCATTCCCAATAACAAAATGGAATATCCAATTCTTGTAAATATTTTAAAACGGTCTCTGCATATTCACATCGACTGACTTGATCGGCTAGGTAATGCGATCCCCATTCTCCACAAAGCACAGGGAGGTCATAAGTAATAGACCAATCTTTGACCCTTTCTAAATAGTGACGTACATAACCCTTTTGTCCTTCATAACCATACCAATCGTAGCGATCTTCCCCAAAAGTATTGCCTGCTGCTGGAGCCATGCTCGGCATATTTTCCGAATTATA
>CAYQRA010000049.1:0-16210 GCA_964419315.1 uncultured Saprospiraceae bacterium
TGGGGCTCGTATCCGCTCCTGCTGGATTATTAGGCAGCGCGGCGGCTAACTGCTCATCCGTTGGTTTTGCCGGACGGTTATGGTATTCTGTGATAATGACTTCTCCGGTTCCCGGATCAACAGGCGGTGGAGGTTCCATTCCATCATTTCGAAGACCTGGCGTTCCGATTTGGCCGCCATCCATATCATAAACGATCGTAGAAAACACCCAATTTTCTGCCAAGTTATTGGCCGCAGAATTCATTACCGCTGGATCTACCTTGAGCATAAAAGAGGTTCTGGAAGAACTGCCGGGCATCGGAATTCCAATCGATGCAGTATTGTCCATACAATCTGGAGAATCCATATTTCCAATGTATTCGCCATAGCCATAATCATAGCGCACTTCATCCACCAAAGTCGCATCCGCTTTCGCAATGATTACCCCATCTGGACAAGCATTATCGCCCGGATCAGCATAGCTACTTTCATTATTAAAACTTGGTGTTTTATAATCGTAGAAATAATCAAATACGACTCCTCCCTGTGCTGCTGGAATATCAAAGCCTGCAAAAACAGCATAAGACTTTGGAGCAAGGCTAAAGCTGGTGATGGTAGATACAGAACCATTGGAAGCATCCGTCAAGGTCCATCCATCCATGACGACCTCTTGGTCGGTGGTATTATAAACTTCAAACCATTCGGTATGTCCTTCATTGGGGCTTGTATCCGCTCCTGCTGGATTATTAGGCAAGGCTGCGGCTAACTGCTCATCCGTTGGTTTTGCCGGACGGTTATGGTATTCTGTGATGATGACTTCTCCGGTTCCCGGATCAACAGGTTCGGGAGGTTCCATGCCATCATTTTGTAGTCCCGGTGTTCCGATTTGATTGCCATCCATATCGTAAACGATGGTAGAGAAAACCCAATTTTCCGCAAGGTCATTATCCGCAGCATTCATCACCGCTGGATCAACCTTAAGCATAAAAGAAATCTTGGAAGAGCCACCTTGCGTAGGAATACCTATTGCTTCCGTATTATCCATACAGTTTGGAGAATCGGGATTATTGATGTATTCACCATAGCCATAATCGTAGCGGACTTCATCCACCAAGGTGGCATCTGCTTTCGCGATAATTACCCCATCTGGACAAGAATTATCGCCCGGATCGGCATAACTGCTTTCATTATTAAAACTTGGTTTTTTATAATCGTAGAAATAATCAAATACGACTCCTCCCTGTGCTTCTGGAATATTAAAGCCTGAAAAAACCGCGTAAGATTTTGCAGCAAGGGTAAAGCTGGTAATCGTAGAAACGGCACCATTCGAGCCATCAGTCAAAGTCCATCCGTCCATCACGACATCTTGATTTGTAGTGTTATAAACCTCAAACCATTCAGTATGTCCCTCATTTGGACTCGTATCTGCTCCCATTGGATTATTAGGTAGCGCTGCGGCTAATTGCTCATCCGTTGGCTTTGCAGGTCGATTGTGGTATTCTGTGATGATGACTTCTCCGGTTCCTGAAGTAGTTGGCGTCATCCCATCATTCTGCATGCCGGGCGTTCCTTTTTGGTTACCATCGGTATCATAAACGAGCGTAGAAAAAGTCCAATTTTCTGCGAGGTCATTATCCGCCGCATTCATCACCGCTGGATCTACCTTTAGCATAAAAGAAGTTTTGGAAGAACTGCCGGGTGCCGGGATACCGATCGCCTCCGCATTGTCCATACAATTTGGGGAATCCGGATTATTGATGTATTCACCATAGCCATAATCATAACGAACTTCATCCACCAAAGACGCATCTGCTTTCGCAATGATTACTCCATCGGGGCAAGAATTATCGCCCGGATCGGCATAACTACTTTCATTATTAAAACTTGGTTTTTTGTAATCGTAGAAATAATCAAATACGACTCCTCCCTGTGCTTCCGGAATATTAAAACCTGCAAATACAGCATAAGACTTTGGAGCAAGGGTAAAACTGGTAATCGTCGATACATTGGAAGAACTGGAAGCATCCGTCAAGGTCCAACCATCCATCACAACCGCTTGATCAGTCGTATTATAAATCTCAAACCATTCGGTATGTCCTTCATTGGGACTCGTATCCGCTCCTGCTGGATTATTAGGTAGCGCGGCGGCTAGCTGCTCATCCGACGGTTTTTGTGGTCGATTGTGGTATTCTGTGATGATGACTTCTCCTGATCCTTGGGCAAAGGCACAGGTGGAAAGTAAGAGTAATAAAAAGAGTAAATTAGTTCGCATAGAATAAGGATTAGATTAGGGAATGGTTTAAAGTGCTAGGACTAAAGAAGCTGTATTTTTTTTGGTAAACCAATAATTGGTCGACCAAAATAATTTAGAACAAACTTACATTTTCCTTTTTATTTCACCAAATAATATTTCATTAATTTTTAATTTATAAAATACATAGCATACTCAAGGAGCTATTTTATTTATAAATTCTTATTTCGCCATTCAAAACCATAGAAAGGCAAGCCAGCCTTTGCCAGCAAGTAAACCTTAGTAGTCCTTTTATTCCCTCCATAGATTTACCGCTAGCCGCCTGAAAACAATTTCATTTGGAGCAATAAAAAAGCCTCTTCCTGTAATCAGAAAGAGGACTCTTCTATTTTATTAGTTCTATTGCTTCGGAAAGATTTGTCCAAGAAGCAAATTTATTGGTATGCTCTCTGGCTCACAGCGATGATCTCTGTTTGCTCCATTTGGTAGATCAAAGGAAGTATTTTACCTCAATTCCCACTTACCGCTATTCTACCCTTCGATATCGTCCATCCTTCATGACGACGACCACAGCATTTTTGTAGTCCTTCTGGAGGTATAAATCTATAAGTTCTTGAGCGACTTCTAGTGATTCATAATATCCCGTAAATACAATTTTTTTATTCGCCCATTCTTTAACCTCCACCGATCCCAATAATTCAATCTTAGAAAAATCAAATTCCTTGAGGTCAGCGCTGGCGCCGACTCTGATTCGATAGGCTCCGCTTGGCTTAAGCTTGATAGGTTTGGTCGACTCACTCGGAGGAGTCCCCTTCTTTATTGGTGGCTCTGGAGCGGTAGAAACTTGAGCGATCTTGGTTGCTGATTTTGGCGAAGCAATAGGTTTCTCTTTATCCACCACCGCTATTGCTTTGGGCATTTCGACTTTTTCTACAGACCGATCAGCTTGTTGCGCTTCTAAATTAACTTCCGATATTTCAGTAGAAGCTGATTTCGGCTCCACTACTTCAGTAGCGACTAAAGGAGCGCTATGGATTCGGCTTAATGCGGTATGGTATTTCTCTTGAAAGGTACTGGGGATAGAGACTCGATCAGCGATTACTTGATACAGTTCGGCACTTTGGTCTTCTTCCCCTATTTGCCAATAGCAATCTGCTAAAACCAGCTAAACATCGTTTCTAAATTGGTGCTTGGGTTTTAAAGACTTGATTTTTTTGACCGTAAGGTTGTAGGCATCTAGCTGGTAATAAGCATAGATTTCATCAACTTGTTTTTGGGAAAATCCAGAATTGATATGCACCAAAACAAGGAATAGTACCAAGAGTTTGGTAGGTTGTGTTTTCATGGGGTATAAGAATTATCTTTTAATAAGATAGTTATTTCTCAACAAAGGTACAAATCTAAAAGTAGTGGTTCTATCTTATGAACCATTAATTACCCACCCTATTTAGGGTATTTTCTAGTCCAAAAATTTCATTAGATGCAAGATTGTTTTTTTCCCATGCAGCGTTTTCCAATTTCGCAGGGTTAGCTAATTGAAGAGGAGATCCAAACTACAGCTCCATATATTTCCAAAGCCCCACTACTGCGCAGATCAAGGTTTTTGAATTTTATCTAAAAATTGAAAAAATTGAAAATGAAAAATTTAGGACTTTTAAGTTTATTATTAATATTCGTCTTTTCCGCTTGCCGAAAAGATGTCAATGAAGTTACGGTTGATCCCAACACACCAGATCCGACGATCGAAAATTATGAGCCGCAAGTAGAAAACATCACCGCTGGCCTCACGCTATTTGTCGTCGATGAAAATGAAACACCCGTAATTGATGCAAAGGTAAGTCTGAATGGACAAAGCTATACTACGGATGATTTTGGACACCTGATAATCAATGATGAAACACTCAATTCCTTGGGTAGTCTAGTCAAGGTTGATAAAGCAGGCTACTTTAAGGGAAGCCGTCGATTCTTTCCGGTAGCAGGAAAAAACAGCCGAGTAAAAATACAATTGCTACCCAAAAATTTTAATCGATCTTTTACGGCAGCAGATGGAGGAGAAATTGGTATTGATAATGTCGCAAAAGTGGTTTTCCCACCTAATAGTATCCAAACAGCGGATGGCGAGATTTATGAAGGTACCGTTATGGTAGCCAGTCAATGGATCAATCCATCCAAATTGAGTTGCCTAGATCAAATGCCTGGTAACTTACAAGGCGTCAATTCTGAACTAGAGGATGTGGCCTTGGCTACCTATGGTATGATCGCTGTTGAGTTGGAAGATGAATTGGGACAGCCGCTAAATATTGCGGAAGGATATACCGCTGAAATCAGTATGCCCCTTACTGCTAATTTAATCAATGGCGCCCCTGCTCAAATTCCACTCTGGTCCTATAATGAAACTTATGGATTGTGGGTAGAAGAAGGAGTAGCCAATTTGGAAGGCAATAAATACGTGGGAGAAGTCAGCCATTTTTCTTTTTGGAATTGTGATATCCCCTATGATAATGTAAATTTGGAAATGACTTTGGTGGATGAACAAGCAGTGCCTTTAGCGAATACGCTTGTAACTTTAACGACCTCTGGTTCTACCAATACGCCCATCATCAGTGGCTCAGGAGCTACGGATCAAGATGGATTAGTTGCGGGTTTCGTTCCTGCCAATGAAATACTAAGCATGGAAGTATTTGACCTTTGCGGAGTGGTAATTTATACCGGCAATATTGGTCCATTTGATGTAGATACTAACCTAGGAGATGTTACCATCCCCGGCACTACAACGGTTAACAATACGACCATCACAGGAGATTTATTAGATTGTAATGATGACCCCATCACCAATGGAATGATCATCGCATCTTTCGACGGGCAAACTTCTTACCATTACCTTACTTCTTCTAACTTCTCTATTACTTTTAGTACTTGTAACATTACCAGTGAAGTAGAAATCGTTGCTTATAATCTAGACAATCTAAAGAAAAGCGACCCAGCAATAATACCATCCGGTACTTCCACTGATCTTGGAATAGTCAAAGCTTGCGACAATCAGGTTCTAAACCAAATTACGGTTATTTTTGATGGACAAACGGTTGTTTTTGAGGATACAAGTATTGACCCATTTGCCACAGGAACTAATGTTTATGGCCTTACGACTAATGGTGATGTAATTAGGTTTCGGTTTGAAGGATTGACGACTGGTACTTACGATGATACGGAATGCTTCTTTGAAGCACTCATCGTTTCTTCGCTAGGCTGGAGCTTCAGTCCTAATTCGGTTAGAATTGATAACCTTGTAGTAACGGAATATGACACCCGATTAGTTGGTAGTTTTGATGCTACCGCTTTTACCGCAACGGGTAGCTTTCCAATGAATTGTGCCTTTGACTTTGAATTATAGTATTGGACGAGTAATCCATACCACTTATATCTAAAAGAGGAAACAACAAAGGTTTTTAAAAATAAAACCTTTGTTGTTCCTCCTTTTTATCAAGCATTAGCTTAAACTGTTTTATACTCAAAAAGAAAAACCTTTGCTTTCAGAAAAACAACTTATTGAAGATTGCCTAGCAGGCAAAAAAACAAGTCAATACGAGTTGGTGAAACGCTATTCGCGGATGCTAATGGCGGCCTGCCGGAGGTATGTCAAAGACGAAGCAAAAGCAAAGGATGTCTTACAAGAAACCTTTATCCGTATTTTCAAACACCTTGGAAAGTATGAGCCGACTGGCTCTTTTGAAAACTGGATGCGACGCATCGCGGTTCGCTGTGCCTTATCCGCTTTAGATAAAAGTTATCTGCAAAAAGAAATAGCCCTCACCGAGGAGCATAGCCATACGGCTACCGAACCAGAGGTCTATGACTATCTGGGTTTTGAAGCCATCAACCGATTGATCAACGAACTTCCTTTGGGCTATCGTACTGTTTTCAACCTTTCGGTTATTGAGGGCTATTCGCATAAGGAAATTGCGGAATCTCTGGGAATCACCGCAAGTGCTTCTCGCTCGCAATTGACTCGCGCAAAAAAAATGCTACAAAAAAAAATAAATTCAACTAACATTCAAACCCGTACTTCTGCATGAAATGGAATGAATTTAAAAATAGATTACAAAAAGAAGCACGCCAAGAAGAAATGGAGGTGGATGCTAGTGAAATTTGGAATGGCATTGTCGATCAGATCGAAGAGGAAAAACCTCGCCGAAGAAAGCTGCTCTTTTGGCTTTCTCTAGTGGGCCTTATTTTAATGGGAACAGGTTTCTTTTTCCTTCGCCAAACCAATATTGAAGAAGCGCCTTTGGCTGCCCAAAGTTCTTTGATAAACGAGCTAAAAAGTAGCGAGCAAAATCCTGACGCAGCAGCGGCCATTAATAAAACTAAAGCCCACTCTTTAGAGAACACCCCAAGCAACTTTGCGAATAAAAAAGAAATAAAAAATCAAACGACCGAGCAAGAAAATATTTTTTCCAATAAAAAAACGACTGCAACTACCACCAAAAAACCAACACTTAAAACACCATCACTTACTAAAAACGAGGAGCCTTTAGCAGAACGAAATTTCACGCTGCCCCCCAATCCAATTACTGATGTGATAACGGAGCGCTCCACTGGTGGTGAAGGACAACAGTACTTCAAGCAAAGGCACCGCAAAAGCGAAGGAGAGGACATGCTAAATTTTGCAACCCCTCAAAATGCGAGTCCTTCGATTCACAATAATTCAACTGATGAAACCTTAGTTGCCCCAACCATAAAACCGCTAAATACTCATTCTATCGGGGTTTCAAAAACAGCCGCAAGTCTTGAGAGAGCGGTTTCCATTGCTAGTTTTCCGCTGCTCGCTAGTTTGCCATTAAGCACACTTGAGGCAAGCAATTTCTCACTAAATCTGGAAGCAAAATATTTTCCTTTTTCCAGTCTGGAAGAAGCCCAAGAAGAAATACGAAAAACACAGCAAAAAAGAATACAATTTTATCTTGGCATCCAAGGAGGACTTAGTTTTATTAACCGTACCCTAGTCGCCAAAGACCAAGAAGCTGACCAACTGTTAAGTATCCGAGAGGAATATGAAAAGACACTGGAAGCCAGACATTTTGCCCTACTCCTCCACCTCGAACATACCAAAGGATGGCGGCTCTCTTCTGGGCTACAAATTACTTCCATCGCCGAACGCTATCAAAACCAAAGCCAGCAGATCACCAATGATTCTATCCTAGGCACCAAAATCCTTCGCGTAAATCTCGAAGGGGATACCATTCCTATCCAAGGCATGCTTCCACAAATCATCACCACTTCCTACAATAAGAAAATATTCAATACTTATCGCTTATTTGATATTCCTCTTATTATTGGGTATCAGCGTTCTTTCGATCAATGGCAAGTAGGTTTGGAGGCTGGGATTTTTGCCAATCTTGCGCTAAAAACTAGGGGGATTATCCCCGATAAGAATCTAGAAGATATAGATATTAAAACCCAACAAAATAGTACTTTCAAAAATACGGTTGGATTGAGCTATCACCTAGGCATGACCATTAGCCGAAGGCTTGCTGATAGAATAGAAATTCGTTGCTCGCCTAGCGCTCGTTTTTTCCCAAAAGATTTTGCCCATAAGGATTATCAGCTTTCGCAAAAATATTGGTTAATTGGTGGGAATATTGGTCTGCACTATCGGTTCTAGGAATTTATACTCGATCCCCTATTAGCAAAAGAGGGCATCCCGAATTTTCACTATGAGAATTCGGGATTTCCTTTTTTGGTAAAAGAAGTTGTTTAAAACATCTTGTTAAGACTCTTGTTTTTCTTATCTTGTAGTTTATTTAGCAACAAAAACTATAAAAGTGAAAAAACTAGGATTCTTAACCCTAATAGTCGTACTATTTTTTTCGGCTTGTCGAAAAGAAGACGATAGTCCCATAGTAGATCCGACACCAACAGATCCAACTATTACTAGCTATGAGCCACAAAGCAGAAATATCACCGCAAGCTTTACGCTTTTTGTAGTAGATGAGAATGAAACCCCCGTAAATGATGTGCAGGTAAGTATCAATGGACAAAGCTATACTACGGATACTTATGGCCACTTTAGCCTCAATGATCTAACACTAAATGCCTTAGGAACTTTGGTAAAGGTCGACAAGACCGATTATTTCCCAGGAAGTCGTCGATTCTTTCCGGTCGAGGGAGAGAGGAGTAGAATAAAAATCCAATTATTGCCCAAGAACTTTGATCAATCTTTTTCTGGGGTCGATGGTGGGCTCATTAATTTTGGTAGCGGCGCTAGTGTTAACTTTTCCCCCAATAGTATCCAAAACAGTAATGGTGAACTTTACCAAGGAACTGTAAAAATAGCCAGCCAATGGCTCGACCCTTCCACGCTAGAATGTCTCGAACAGATGCCAGGAAATCTTCAAGGAATCAATACCGCTATAGAAGAAGTAGCACTTACTACCTATGGGATGATCGCTATTGAAGTGGAAAGTGAATCAGGAGAAACGCTCAATATTGCAGAAGGGAATACGGCTGAAATTAGTATCCCTGTTCCTGCTGATTTCCTCGATGGCGCACCTGCTCAAATTCCACTTTGGTCGTATAATGAAACTTATGGATTATGGGAAGAAGAAGGGATAGCGAACTTGGAGGGAAATCATTATGTGGGGCAGGTTAGCCATTTTTCCTTTTGGAATTGTGATGTACCATTTGATTATGTGAATTTGAAAATGAGATTAGTGGATACCCAAACAAGAGCACTAAACAATTATAAGGTGATCTTAACTGCTAATAATAATGTAGAAGCTCCTTCTACTAGTGGATCAGGACTTACCAATGAACAAGGAATGATCTCTGGTGCTATTCCTGCCAATGAAATATTGACCTTGAGAATATTTAACTCTTGCAAAGATCTTCTTTACACTGATAATATTGGCCCATTTAGTACAAACAATAATTTAGGAAACCTAACTATCTCTGGTACCGAGATCAATAATACGACCATTACTGGATCTTTATTCGATTGTGATATTAATCCAGTCACCAATGGTCTTGTTTTAGCGACTTATGATGGGCAGACTATTTATGCTTATATGGATAAATCTGATTTCTCAATAGACTTCAGCAGTTGTTCCAACTCTACTGAGATAGAAATAGTCGCTACCAATCTGGATGATTTCACACAAAGTAACCCAATAATAGCACCAGCAAAAACTAAAACTGACCTTGGAAGTATTAAGGCTTGTGACAATCAGTTGGAGGGTTTTGTTTCTCTTACAATTGATGGAGAAACAACCATCATTACTGGGGATATTGAAGTTTTTATAGTTTCAGGCACATCTAATTTCACTCAGATTTTTGCAAGAAATCTAGAGTTTACTGATGTTGCAAATTTTACTTTTAATGGACATATTGCAGGAGATTATACTACGTTTGACGATTATTTTCTTATTGAATTTTTGAGTCAATTACATTCTTGGAGTTATCTAGAAATTTATCCTGAGGACGTTATTATGGATAGTTTCATAGTCACGGAATACGGAACTAAATTAGAAGGCAGCTTTAGTGGATCTCTTTTATTTTACGATACCTTATCAATCAACTGCACCTTTGATATAACCTTGTAAATTGGTATTTATACTTCCCTCTAAGTGAAAAATCAAAAAGAGGAATCAAAAAAGGCTTTATTTTCAATACCTTCTTTGATTCCTCTTTTTGCTATACTGCTTTTTTGAATCTAGAAAAAGCTAGCACCAATCACAAAACCGCGCTCCTACTCCGTATCCTTCTTCCTAAAGTCAGGATTAAACACTACTCCAACCTGCAAATAATCTTTTCCAAAATCATTGACGCGCTGGCGCAAATAACCAACCTGAGCTTGGGTGGTTTTGGAAAATTGATAACCTAAAGCGGCATACAATCGATTGCGATCGAAGAAGGTTTGTTTGGTATTGACAAAAATCTCATCATAGACCCCTAGGAAAAAAGTACCGGGGCTGATGGTCGGATTATTGAGGGGAAGAAAAGCCATCATTCGATAACGGACTCGGTTTTTATAATCGCCATTGACCCAGCGTTGTTCGAGTCGGTAACGGTGTTCTATTTTTAGGCGACTGACTTTATTGATGAGAATGACTTGTTGGAAAATCCGATGCTCTATAGACTCCGCTACTTTTTGCGGACTTTCAAAATCATGGGAAGCAATGTAACCATAGCCAGCCGTTAAGATCGCATGTTTGGCGAGGTGATAATTTAAGCCCGTTCGAATCAAGAGTTGTTCGATATTAACAGGTTCTACAGTGTGATTTCGATATTGGATTTCCGAGTGGATACTAAAATCATCGCTGATGCGATTGGTTCCGAAGTACATTAGCCAATTGCCTGTTATATTCTGCTGTGCAAGTAGCGGACTTGATAATTGAGCTAAGGCAAAAATAATAAAGGGTATAAAGTTCTTTTTGGTCATATTATCGTTTTTGATGGAAATCAATCCAAGGAAGGCTCCTATAATAAATCGAGTCTCGGTTTTGCCAAACAGGTGTAGTCCTTTTGCAACAAAATTAGTAAAGCTTTTGTTGCTACCTATTAAATACACTGTAATTTGGGTTATAATGTATTAGACAAAAAAATCCGCACCCCCACTCGGGTAAGTGGGAATGAGGAAAAAAAACTATTCGAAATATTAACTTAATGCATTCTTTGTCGGTTGGTTTCTTCTAGTTTCCTAAAAGAAGACCAATGCAAAGAACCTTTTAATTTATGCAGGCTGTGGTGCAGTAAAACTGACCAAGCCACTTTTTACGTCGTATATTGCTCCCATGATATCTATTTCTCCCTGCTCCAGCATTTCTCGCAATACTGGACTTTGGGCTTTGATATTTTCTACCGTTAGAGCAACATTTTTTTGAGCAACTTCATTGACAAAATCCAAATTGGATGAGTCTCTAGCTACGCCTTCTGGGGTTTCCACGGCTGCTACTGCAGGCATGATTTTATCTAACATCTGAGTAAGATTGCCTAATTGAGCATGATCGCAAGCACCTTTTACTGCGCCGCAAGACGTATGGCCCATTACTACAATCAATTTTGATCCTGCTAATTTACAGGCAAACTCTAGGCTCCCTAAAATATCTTCATTGATAAAATTTCCGGCAATCCGAGCATTGAAAATATCTCCGATTCCCTGATCAAAAATAATCTCTGTTGGAATCCGAGAATCAATGCAGCTTACGATAGCTGCAAAAGGAAATTGTCCAGTAGCAGTATCTTCAATTTGCTGGTGCAAATCTCTTTGTAGCATTTTCTTATTAACAAATCTGGCATTGCCATCTTGTAACATCGTCCAAGCCATGCTTGGAGTAATCATAGATTGTGTACTAGCAGTCTGAGTACTATCGTTGGCAGGTAAGGTCATAGACATTTTGAACTTTTTTTTGTAGATAGAATAGATATATTTATGATCTGGCGCGCAGCTTTTCAAACAGCGCGCCAGAAGAATTACTTTTCAAAAGAACGATTTATGTAAATCTAATTGCAAGAAATATCTAACCTGCAACAGATACATCTTTTTTATCCAAAGCCATCGCAATCTCAATCTCCCGTGCTTGGTTTTTGACTCCTTTCACTTCTCGTTCGATGATCGTTAGATCAATATCTCGGAACTTAGCATTCGTTTCAAATTCATCGATAATTTCGACAACATCATAATCAATATTAATCGTCTTCGAAGCATCGATAATCACTTTCGCTCCATCAGGAATTTGAGTAAGTGTTCTTTGGATACTAGCTTTATTGATAAAGGTAACATCCTCTGCTAAAGCCAAACGGATAACTCCATCTTTGAGGTCTTGGCCTTCTCTAAAAAGGAATGGTTTTTTGTAATTATTATACAGTACATAGAAGATAGCTACTGCTAATCCGATCCCAATTCCTACCAAAAGATCGGTCAAAACAATTCCGATGATGGTTACCATAAAAGGAACAAAGTGAGTTTGTCCTAGGCCATACATTTGTTTGAATAATACGGGCTTCGCCAATTTGTAGCCTACCAAAAATAAAATAGCTGCTAAACTCGCTAGTGGAATCAAATTCAATAACATCGGAATCGCCATAGCTGATCCTAAAAGAATTATACCATGTAAAATAGAAGTAGTTTTAGTTCGTCCACCAGATTGGATATTGGTAGAACTTCTTACAATTACCTGAGTAATCGGCAAACCACCAATTAAGCCAGAAACGATATTTCCAATTCCTTGAGCTTTCAATTCTCGGTTAGCAGGAGTTACTCGTTTGTAGGGATCCAATTTATCGGTGGCTTCCAAACACAATAGCGTTTCCAAACTTGCAACTACTGCGATGGTAATACCCGTTATCCAAACCGCGGAACTGCCGATGTGACTAAAGTCAGGAAAAGTAAATTGATCGATAAAACCTCCGATACTGTCTGGCACTGGAATAGCAACGACTTGCTCTGTGTTTAAGGCAAAACCTGGAATTCCTTGAAATATTAGGTTTAAAACAATCCCCAAACCAACGACGAGTAGCGGTCCTTGAATAATCTGGAAGAGTTTGATTTTTTTCATAAAAGGCTGCTCCCACAAGATCAAAATCAATAGAGAGATGGCAGTTATCACAACGGCTCCCATACTGATGGCATCAAACATATAAAATAACTCCGAGAATGTATTATGCCCATCTGGTTGTGCAAAAGCAAGACTACCTTCATAGTCTTTATCATAGCCGATGGCATGTGGAATTTGCTTGAGAATGATGATGATACCAATCCCAGAAAGCATTCCCTTAATGACCGATGAAGGAAAATAGTAACCAATAATTCCAGCTTTAAGATAACCGAGTATCACCTGAAATATACCACCAATTACAACCGCTAATAAGAAGATTTCAAAAGCGCCCAACTCTTGAATTGCGGTCAAAACAATTACTGCCAAACCTGCTGCAGGTCCACTTACTCCTAGTTGTGAGCCACTAAAGACTCCAACTACAATACCTCCAACGATTCCGGCAATAATTCCAGAAAATAAAGGGGCTCCTGATGCTAATGCAATACCTAAACATAAGGGTACTGCTACTAAAAAGACGATAATCGAAGCCGGTATATCGTACTTCAGATTGCTTAAAATTCCATTTTTTTCTGGATACATTGTTAGTAATTTTTAGAACTAGAAATGAAGGGGGATAATTAAGTTAAAGCAACTTAACCAACTTTCAAATCTAGAATATTTTAGAATAGTTTATAGAACAAGATTTATCGCATCTTCCTTGTTGGAATTACGATTTTTCACTGCGTAAATATAGAAACTTTTATTCATAATAGCAATACTATCATTCATGAATACAGCACTATAACCAATTAAGGCTTAACTTGTTCATAAAAAAACCTTACTTTTGTAAAAAAAAGATTTACTTCTATGGCAATAGGAATCACCGTCACCCTTAACAACCGACTTTATCTTAAGGATCCACAAGGAACCACCTTAGGAAAAAGTATTATTAAGGAGAGTATTTTATTAATTGACGAGATTGGCTTCGAAGCATTTAATTTCAAAAAACTCGCTAAAGCGATGGGTTCCACGGAAGCATCGGTTTATCGGTATTTTGAGAATAAACACAATCTTTTGATCTACTTGGTATCTTGGTATTGGGAGTGGGTTAGTTATTTGATAGATATCAACATTCGAAATATCGAAGATCCAAAACGACAATTAAAAATAGTCATTGAGACTTTGGTCTATGCCTCTAAGGATAATCCATCCATAGATTATGTGAATGAAAGTGTTCTACATCGGCTCATCATTGCAGAAGGCACCAAGGCCTATCATACCAAAGAGGTAGACAAAGAAAATGTGGATGGCTTTTTTTTAAATTACAAAAAGCTTTGTGAAAAAGTAGCGAAGGTCATTTCCGAGATTGATCCTAAATTTCCATACCCACATACCTTGGCGAGTAACCTTTTTGAAATGGCTAATAATCACATCTATTTTGCTCAGCATATTCCTAGCTTAACAGATGTGGAGGTGATAGATAATAATTTTGAAGAGGTGGAAAAAATGTTGTGCTATTTTGCTTTTACGCTTTTAAGGGTATAAGGGACTTTTATAAATCTGCCCAAAAAATGGGTCGGGTGTTTAATCCTATCGGATAAAACAAATCCATTTCATTTAGACGATCTACTATTTCGATTAATTTTTCTGTTTCTAATGTTGGGACCTGTACTCGAAAGTATCCAGCGATGGGATTTCCCATTCGTGGATTTTCAGCAATCAAGATCAATCCTTCTTTTTGAAAAAACTCAAGTGCTTTAACGCGATTTTTTGGATCGAGTAATTGAATGAACAATTCGCGGGAAAGTAAACTTCCCGTCCCTAATAGCAATCCACTTTGTACCCGATGATCGACGGAGAAGAGGTAATCAGAAATCGCAGTACGAGCATCGGTATCTAATGCCTCCGGCAGATAGAGAATTTGGGCCAAAAAATCTCCAATAAAAATTCTTTTGCGAAAGTAGCGTTTGCCTTTTTCTCTATGAACACTGCCGTATACTGCTCCCAATTTCAATAAATGTTGGATTGTTTCCTGTCGATAGACTTCTCCATTATAAGCGACGGTATCCTGTAGCATCAAGGCGATGCGATTGGTTTGAGGAATATAGGGATAACGAATACCCGCTTGGGTAAAAACGCCCTGTTTCTTTTTCCGTAAGAAGAGGCTAAGCCGCTTACTATGTTGGAGATGAATGCTAAGATCCTCGATGGGATAGACTTCGTTTTGATAGCTTGGGTGCTTTAGGTATAAGGTGCCAGCAAAATTTTTGTTGGGAAAACAGTAGGTCTCCCCACTTTGGCTTTTTTTTGCCCGATACCTTTGGCCATCCTCTCCTACTCTAAAGACTTTGGCACGACGAATCCGTTTTCCACGAACATCTGACAGCCTGATTTGGATTGCCCCCTTCGCTATTGTTCGGCTAGAAAAGGAAGAACAATTCGATAGCCAACCAAGAAGGAAAAATAAGCCAATGATTTTCAAAACGCCAGACCTAGGAGTCCCCCCATTGGCAATGCGATTTTTCAAAGTCCCAAGAGGTAAATCCCCAGCAAGCAAATCAAAAAATAACTCGCTAGAGAAGCCGCACCGGGATAATCTTGCGCCATACGTTGGCCAAAGAATAATGCCAAAATAGATAAAGCCGACAACTGTGTGCCAATTAGGCCAATCATCGTAGCTCCGTTTAGCAATAAGGTAAAGATTCCGATCAGGCAACAAAGACCAGCCGCGACTTCTAACAGGGTGATCGTAGGCATTAGGAGACCTACCGTATTTTTCAATGGGCTTTTGGCAAAGTGTCCGGTCAACCATTCCAGATTTCCTTTATAGTTGAAAACTTTATCGAGCCCAGATTGCAGGAAAAGTATTCCTAGAAAAGCCAAACATAAAAGTTGTAGAGAAGAAATAGCGGTAGGTAAGGATAATAAAAAGAGATTCATTGGGTTAAAGTTGGGTAGTTTATAAGTACAAGATAGAAAATTCTCAGCGTGTGCCTTGAAGATTTTTCAAAAACGACCATTTTCTCTTAAGAAAATGTTAAAATCTATCTAAAACAGTTTTTTGTGCACGTGTTTCTATTAAATTGGGAGTAGAGATAAACTCCGTCTTTTCTGAAAATACGTTTGATTGTGAGTATTCTTTTCAAATCAAACCACTTCAAGGCAGGTACTTCCTAGCAAATATGCCTTTTCAGAAATCCAGATAGGAGTACAAATAATTAATCGGTTCCGCATACTTTTTAGCTTTTTTACTATCAAGAAAAAATTGCAAGGTAATCCTAAGCCTCTGTGGCTTAATTACTATTTCATGCTTTTCTTTCAATAGTTCATTGAAAGGCAGTTATTCTTTTGCAATTAAAATGTATGACGATGATTTATGAGAAAAAAACACTAGGTAGTTTGACGGAATTATTTGGATTTTTCCTTGGGAGCATTTTGAAAAATCTCC
>CAYQRA010000050.1:0-16089 GCA_964419315.1 uncultured Saprospiraceae bacterium
TGGTTTGGTTTTGAAGAAAGCACTCCTCAAAATCTAAAGACCTATGTCCACGAAGGAACCTACCTATTGATCGTAGCCATTCTACTCGCCATGGTCGTTTTGCTTTTCTTTTTTAGAAAAAATCTAAACTTCTATCCCAAAAAGAAATACCTACTCCTTGGTGCGTACATCTGGATTATCCAAAATGCTATTCTAGCCATCTCTGTAGGGATTCGCAATTACCATTACATAGATTTTCATGGATTGGCTTATAAACGGATTGGGGTAATGGTATTTTTGGCGCTTGTTTTTTTCGGTCTATGGACGATGTATCAAAAAATAAAAGCTCACAAGACTTTGTATTTCCTAATCACCAAAAATGCTTGGGCACTTTATGCCATTCTCCTATCCTGTAGCAGCATCAACTGGGATGTATTTATTACCCATTATAATCTCACGACTCCGACCAAAGGAGCTATTGACCTTCAATTTATGCTTCGAGAGGTATCCGATAAAAATCTATTTCTACTGAAAGAATACCGTACTCGTTTACAGTCCTTCGACACCTATCCAGTAATTAAGCAAGAAAGGATCAAACATTTGTTGAATTGGAAAGAAAAAGATTTTCGCTTACGAAAAAAACGCCTGGGTTGGCCTTCTTGGAATTTTTCAGACCACCGCAATTCAGAGTATTTAAAGCAAATAAACGGAGTGAATTAATTCTTATGATTGGTTTTGGGGTATAGGGGTTTGTGGTATGGGGTATACGGTTTGCGGTATGGGGTATACGGTTTGCGGTATTCGAAAACCGTATACCCTATATCGCAAACCGCAAACCGTCCACTCCATATTTCACCCCTTAGATTTCCTTATCTTTCCTTTTTGCACTGTACTAAAATAACGAGTAAAGAATAACCTACTAATTTCACCGATGAATTTCGACAGGCTCAATACAAGCCTTTTGCTCCAGAGCATCCCGTCCACAAGTGGTTCACAAACGATATTTGCTCCTGTTATTTTCTTCAACAATAGCTGCATCCCGTCCGCTTCGCGGTTCAGTAGTTCAAAACGCCTTCATCCTTCTAAAAATGCCTCGTTCTGAAACAAAATCTCTATCTCCAAATAAACAAATTATTATTTGCTCGTTACTTAGAAATAATTTTAATATTTTGACGCTTCAAATAGTATTCATCATTTATGGAGGTCGTAAATTCAACATTATTAGAAGAGGTTGCCGAATATGTAAGCCAACATATTACGGATAATGTGGCGGACTATTTTGTCTACCACGATCTTCAACACACCCTCAATGTAGTTGAAGCCGTAATTGAATTATCTCCTTATTTTGATCTCTCTGATCAAGAATATGAAATCCTTAGGTTGGCCTCTTGGTTTCACGATGTCGGCTATGATGAAGGGCCTGACCAGCATGAAAAACGAAGTGCGGCACATGCCCGACGGTATTTATCAGCCCGCAATTATCCAGAGGAAAGTATTCAGCAGATAGAAGCCTGTATTATGGCGACCAAATTGCCAAGCAACCCGCAAAGCATGCTCGAACAGATTATCTGTGATGCTGATTTGAATCATCTGGGGAAGAAAAACTATTGGGATCGCTGTGGTCGAGTTCGACAGGAATTGACGAAGAGCAAGGATATGTTGATGTCGGATAAAGATTGGGTCGATTTTGAATTGACCTTTATGAATAAGCATCATTGGTATACCTCTGCGGCGAAAGCTTTGTATGGCAAAAAGAAATTGAAGCACCTGCGTCAATTGATCAAGCAGAAGAAAAGGTTGGATCCTGATGCTTCAAACTTTATACCTACCAATCCATCCGAAACGAGAGAAGAAGCCAAGAAAAAGAAAAAAGCAAAAGCAGCAGCCATCAGTAGCATAGAACTCAAGCAGCTCAATTTGGGTCGTGGAGTTGAAACCATGTACCGGACAACTTATCGCACACATGTCAATCTTAGTTCTATTGCCGATAATAAGGCTAATATCATGCTGAGTATCAATGCGGTGGTCATCTCGATTGTTTTGTCGTCTTTGGTTCCGCGTTTGAGTGAGATGCCAAAGCTAATTATCCCTACCACTATTTTACTAGTTGTTTGTTTGATCGCCATTGTATTCGCCACCTTATCAACTCGTCCCAAGATCACCGAAGGTCGATTGACTCGAGAAGATATTGAAAACAAAAAATCCAATTTGCTCTTCTTTGGTAATTTTTACAATATGCCTTTGGAAGATTTTCACTGGGGCATGATGGAAATGATAAAAGATAGTGATTTTCTATACAGCTCTATGACTCGAGACTTGTATTATCTAGGAATTGTATTGGCTAAAAAATACCGATACTTAAGAATTTGTTATTCCGTCTTTATGTATGGACTAATCTTGGCCGTTGCCTCTTTTGCGCTTATTTTTATATTTACCTAAGCAAGCAGTAAACGTTTTCTGATCGATATTAGAAAATCAGGAGGGCCGAATTGGAATCGTCTTCTGGCTAGTTGATTTTGCTTTTAAGTCTAAAGTCAAGCTATAAACCATTCAATATTCGAAACCTTTCCCCCTTTCAGCTTGTTTAATAGTATCATTTACATCATTAATAAAAATCAAATGGTTTCTAAAAAAATAGAGAAAGCCCTCAACGATCAGATAGCCTTGGAAGCTTATGCCTCTTTTTTATACTTATCGATGGCTTCTTGGTGCGACCAACAAGGTCTTGAAGGAACAAGTAAATTCATGCATCGCCAATCTACCGAAGAATTATCGCATATGATGCGAATTTTTCATTACCTCAGTGAAATTGATGGCCATGCAATCAGCCCTGCAATTAAGCAAGCTCCATTGACTTACAAATCAGTTCGAGAGTTGTTGACACAGGTATATAAGCACGAGCAAAAAGTAACCAATTCTATTCATAAGCTCGTCCATTTATGCTACAAAGAAGACGACTATACCACCTTGCATTTTCTACAATGGTATATTGATGAGCAAAGAGAAGAAGAAGCTTTGATGCGCAGTATTCTGGATCGAATCAAATTGATTGGTGATGGACCGCAAAGTTTATATTTCATTGATAAGGAATTGGAAAAAATCAACCAGATACAAGAAACAGCAGAAGCTGCAGAGGCGGAGGCAGAAGCTTAGTACTTTGTAAAGCGTAGTTTTAGCTGCGAGTTCTATTCAGAGCAATGGTTCTGATAGCAAAAGGCAGTTGTCAGAATTTTTCTGACAACTGCCTTTTTTAGTGCTACTTACCAAAAAAATGTCCACTCAAAAAGTAACAAAAATTATAATGATACCTCTGAGTGGACTGCCCTATAGAAAATAACAACAAAACAGAAATTCTTGTTTCTAGTTATAAGCTAAAACTAGAAATATACTTTTTGCTTTGGGTGACTTAAAGGTATTACATTAAAAACATCTTTTGAGAACAAGGGCCTTTGATATTTCCCTCTAAAGTTAATCTCCAAAAAAAATAAAGCCAAGCTTCAGAATAAAACAGAAGTCTATGGTGGCTATATTTTGTTTGTCTAAAAGACTGACAAGTATACAAATCATTCAAAACTATGGACACAATTGGTATACATTTACGGATTAGAGAGTTTCAGCTTCTGTGAAGGGTCTTAAAAAGAAATTACATTGCGGGAGAAAGTAAACCCTTTAATTTTCAGGGGATAGACAATAGTAGACTACTCGCATTTAATTTGTGGAAATTTCTATAAAATCTAGATCCAATTATCTAGGATAAAAATACCGTAGCTTTGAAAATAATGCCACTAGCAATTGGGGCAGTAGCAGGAAAATTCTTTATGAATCAACCAAGCTTTGTAAGTTAAATACTTCATTCTAAGGACCTAATCTTACTCTATAGAATTGTATTAAGGTCGCTCCTAATCGTCTTTGCCTATAAAAATAAGCCATTGTATTAGATTTTTTTTTATCTTCACTTCTGTATCAATTTTGAATTGATCTATTTTTTGTCTTGCCCAAACAAGTTCCTCTAAACTACTTTACAAAGTTATTCTATAGCTTGATCATCAGATTTATGTCTATTCGATTCATATTTTTTTTTCGCTAATGGATTCTTAGGAAATAATTAACACCAAGTAAAGAAACATATTTAAAAACGCAACCGTTGTAGTTGTGATTTTGAGACACAAAGTACCAACTTACTATGAGCAAAAAATAAGTACGACCTGAAACCATATGTCTCCCCCAATATAGCAATAACTCTTGCAGTTTTCCGCCCCAGAAAACCTTACTGAACAGCCTTATAGAAATCTTAGTAACAACACATTTTTTAACAAAACATTAGGAGACCTAGTGCACAGGCACTAGTCCTAATACTATACTATTAAGGCACCTAAAGTTCAACCCAAAGTAGCAGAATATTCTCTTTCCCTTTCGGAGTAGTATTTTGCTGACACCACAAAACGAAACCCATGAAAGTACCTACTGACAATATCTTTAAACTCATCCAGTCGATGACGGCTTCAGAAAAAAGATATTTCAAGCGGCATTATGCTTCGGAAAAAAACCTTACTACAGATCTCTTTGATTTTATCAACAGCCTTGAAGCCTATGATGAAGAAGATGTAAAAAAGCAATTTGGTAGTTCCAAACTGGCCAAAAATCTAAAGGTATATAAAGTCCAGTTAATGGACTTACTTTTAAAAAGTCTTACCTCCTATCACAATAAAAAAAGTATCAGAAGTAAAATCCGGATGGGATTAGAAGAAGTTGAAATTCTTATGGATAAGCAGCTTCATTCTATGGCTTTGAGTCGACTCAAAAAGATCAAAGAGCTTTGTCTCAAGCATGAAGAACTGGAATACATCTTCTCTATTATTTATTTCGAAATTTTCTTAAGTTCTTTCTTTGATATTGATTTGATGCCTGGAGAATACACCATTCTACAAGAACTAGACGGATATACAGATACGATTAAAAACATTTATCGACTCAAGAAAATCAACTTCTCTCTCAACGATAAAAATAATAATGAGCTCACTCAATTGCTCAGCGAAGAAGACATTACCAGCTACAAAAAAATATTACAAGAAGATCTTACCATTTCTGAATCCGAAACACTTACGCTCAGCGAGCAATACTACAGAAATAGTTCTCTATCCATTTTATTCAAACTAGTAGAAGGAGATCACGAAAAAGAATTTGAATACAAAAAAAATAATGTGGCTTTATTCGAAGCACATCCTTATTTTATAAAAAATAATCCGGGCTTTTATTTTGCTGCACTTTTCAACTTTATGATCTGCTGTCGACGACTCAAATATTTTGATGAACTCGAAAAAGGCTTGGTAAGTATTAAAGAACTCTTACAGCAATATCCGTTTCTAAAAAGGAATGGCATCTTTGTTCACTACCTGGAAACGAAGCACCATTTTCTAAAAAAAGACTACTCTACTATTGTAGAAAATTTTGAACCGGAAATCACCAAGCATATTAAAAGATATAAGCAAAATGAGGAGCATCTAACTGCACTGATTTTTATTTATTTCACCCTCACGTATTTGGTCTTAAAAGATTACCACAAAGTCCACTATTATCTACGGAGGCTTTCTGGCAACTCGAAACACATGGATCGAAACTATACCTACTTCTTCCACATCCTCGAACTGATTAGTCACCACGAAACTGCCGACCAATTTGTAATTCAAAATCTATTGAGCTCTCATCGTAGAAAATTGAAGACCTCAAAATCAGACGTTGTTTTCTTCAAAGAGGTTTTAGATTTTTTCCAAAGTCTTCAAAAGGCGGCTGCTCCAGAAGTAAAAGAATTGGCTATTGCTTTTGAGCAAAAAACCGCAGACTTACCTTCAGATGGCGTCTTCAATATTGCTAAAGAATTCATTTTGGACGATTGGCTACGTGCTTTAAAGTCTGGAAAAACTTACGCCGAGGTGATGGCCAAGTAATTTTTTTTCTTAGAATGTGTTACTTTCTGGATATCTGTCGTCTAAAAAACGAACGCCGCAAAGTAAATGTGACATAGCAATCTAAAGACTTAGAGAGAGTCTAAAAGTTTTTTTTACTGATACTATTTTTTCACTCCTATGAACATTTGCAAAAGATGAACAAAACGAATCAAACCAGCACAAACCCGCATTTAAACACATTTTTTTTGCAAACAGATGTTGATGTAGAAGTCAAAATCTAAAAGCAAAAAAAGCCGCCAAAACATCTGTTTTAGGCGGCTTTTAGTTTTTTTAAAACTCATTGCTAATCTATTCTTGGCTTATAGCGTTCCTCTTCTTTCCTGCTCTCTTTCAATCGCTTCAAACAAGGCTTTAAAATTTCCTTTACCAAAAGATTTAGCTCCTCTCCTTTGAATAATTTCAAAAAATACCGTCGGCCGATCTTGTACCGGTTTGGTAAAAATCTGTAGTAAATAACCTTCCTCATCTCGGTCAATCAAGATATTCAAACGTTTCAAATCCTCCAATTCTTCTTTTATATCTCCGACTCTTTCCAAAACCGTTTCGTAATAATTATCTGGTACATATAAAAAGTCTATACCATTCTTGCGCAACTGAGTAATCGTATGCACAATATCATTTGTCGCTATTGCAATATGTTGCACTCCTGCTGTTTTGTAAAAATCCAAATATTCTTCAATTTGCGATTTCTTTTTTCCTTTGGCTGGCTCATTAATTGGAAATTTCACATAGCCATTTCCATTGGAAACTACCTTACTCATCAGTGCAGTATATTCTGTAGAAATATCTTTATCATCAAAGGTGACCAAAAGCTTAAACCCCATTACCTCTTCATAAAATTTCACCCATTTATTCATTCCTCCCAATTCCACATTCCCTACACAATGATCTATATACCTCAAGCCCACATCAGGAATCGCCCCCCAACTTTCGCGAGCCTCAAAACCAGGCATAAATGCACCTTTATAATTTTTTCGTTCCACGAAGGTATGAATGGTTTCCCCATAAGTTCGAATGGCTGAAAGCTTCACTTCTCCTTCTTCGTCTTCTAAAGTGGTCGGTTCCATATACCCTATCGCTCCGCGTTCTACGGCGGTCTTAAAAGATTGCGTGGCATCATCTACCCAAAGCGCCATTACTTTTACCCCATCTCCATGCTCTTTTACATGACGAGCTACTTCATGATCTGGAGATAAAGCCGCGGTCAAAACAAAGCGAACTTTATCTTGCTGCATCACATAACTTACCGTTTCTGCATGCCCTGTTTCAGGACCTCGATAAGCTACTAACTGAAAACCAAAAGCCTTTTGATAATAGAAAGCTGCCTGCTTGGCATTCCCTACATAAAATTCAATATGGTCCGTTCCTTTCAGTGGAAAAGTATCGACCTCCGGTGTTGTTGATGTTTTTGCGATCGTATCCATTTTACAGATTGTTTTTATTAGACCTAAGTAACTGATTGAAAATTAAGTCTATCTAGTTATAATTTTATTTGATAATTCATTGATCAGCTAAGCGCACGCCTTCTCCAAAACAGGATTAATGAGCGCTCAACCAAGATTGAAAATAGTCCTTGTCTTCAATTGCCGCAGCATGTTCTGTCATGAGCAATGGCTTGAAAGTATCGACCATGACGGCTAGTTCTGCCGTTTCTTTTGCGCCAATGCTTTTCTCTACCGTTCCCGGATGAGGGCCATGAGGGATACCTCCGGGGTGCAGGGTAATCATTCCTTTTTCTACATTTTTGCGGCTCATAAAATCACCATCTACATAATACAAAACCTCATCACTATCAATATTGCTGTGATTATAAGGTGCCGGTATAGAGAGTGGATGATAATCGAATAAACGAGGCACAAAAGAACAAATTACAAAACCTCTAGTGGCAAATGTCTGATGTACGGGAGGTGGCTGATGTAAACGTCCGGTGATGGGCTCAAAATCATGAATAGAAAAAGCATAGGGATAAACATAACCATCCCAACCAACGACATCAAATGGATGCCCCAAATAATGGTAAGGATAAAGATTATCTTGTTTTTTGATGTAGAGCAAAAAGTCTCCTTTTTCATCATGGGTTTCTAAAGTTTCCGGTTTGCGAATATCTCTTTCACAAAAAGGAGAATGCTCCATCAATTGTCCAAATTTATTGCGGTAGCGATTGGGCGTTACAACGGGGCTTGTAGATTCAACGATCAATAAGCGATTGTCGGTTCCATCAAAATGCATTTGATATACCGTTCCTCGTGGCACGACCAAATAGTCGCCATAGGAAAAAGATAAATTGCCATACATGGTTTTCAAAGTCCCCGTTCCTTCATGCACAAAAATCACCTCATCTGCATCCGCATTTTTAAAAAAATAATCCGTCATGCTTTGGCGAGGCGAAGCCAATACAATTTTACAATCATTATTGACCAAAACCGGCTTACGGCTATCGATATAATCTTCCTCCGGTGCTACCTTAAAGCCCATCAGACTGCGGTGTTTCAACTGTTTATCATGAATCAGTTTGGGAGCCACCGAACGAGGTTCTCCAACTTGGACAATCTGAGTTGGAGGATGACAACGATAGAGCAAGGAGTATAAATCACTAAATCCTTCTGTAGAGAATAATTCTTCGCTGTATAATTCACCAGATGGTTTCCTAAATTGGGTATGCCGCTTTCGCGGAATTTTTCCCATGGTGTAATAATGCATAAGCTGTTTATTTCACTAAATTTTCAAAATCAAATGCCATTTGTCAAACCTCATTCTTACTTAATCTTCTAGATTATGATAAATCTTGTTGAGCGTTTGCATTAACTGGCTAAGGTCTTTCTCTTCCAATCCTTCCCAACCTTTCTTGCGAAACTTTCTAACTATTGGTTTGACTTCTTTTATTTTCAACTTCCCAGTGGACGTCAGACAAATGCTGAACTTTCTCCGATCTTCTAGATCTAATTGTCGTTCACATAATTTCTTTTTATTCAAAAGGTCGATGATTCTGGTAATCGTAGGAGCATCTTTATTCGTTCGCTCTCCTATTTCTAATTGGCTTAATCCATCTTCTTCCTCCAAAAGCTGTAAAACCACCCATTGATCTACAGTAATCCCCGTGTTGGCCGCTTTTAGCATCCGTTGATAAACCTGCTTCATCCGCTTTGCGGTACGCTCAATCGTATAGCCCCAAATTTCTGTTTTTGCCTGATTTTTTACCCTAATCATTGACGAATATAATTTAGTTGTTGTACTAACTATTCGCAATATAACTATTGTGATAAACAAATCAAAATGAAAGATTGATCAAAGTCAAAAGCTATTGACTAGATATTGAGTGAACAAATGGAGTAAGGAGCAGTTGTCTACTGCTTAATTTTAGAAAAAAGGAAAGGGACTATTAGGATTCATCAAGACGATGCGCCATGCGCTGAATAGCTTCAACGATATAATCAAAGGCAGGTGGGTAATTGACGTAGCGAACATTATTCTTATCTTTTCCCCAGATACTAACGGTCACTACTTTTTTTCGATTTCCATAGGCTACTGCTAGGCGAAGTGGAATCGGCGTGGGTTTGTCATGTTTACGTTTCTGGCAAAAATTGGATTCACAGTCATACATTCTTTCAAATTCGAAAAAGTGTTGAGTGATGATATATTCGGCAAATTGCTCTAGTTCTTCTCTAGGAATATTTTTCTTCGTTACAACAAGCCCCTTGTGTTGACTTTTAAATTCCTTGACCAAACGACCATCACTTTTGATGTGTATGTAATCGCGAAGTACAGGATCTATCCCACCATAATAACCGCCTCCAATCAATTCAATATTGATATAAACTTGATCTTCTGAATTATTTTTCGCCTTTTTATTCCTTCTTTTCTTTTGTCTAGCCAAGCTCCGCAAGCGGCGATTTTCTTTGCGTGGATTAATCGTTTCTACAATTACATCTGGCAATTCATTGGCTGGTTTGACAAAAGGAGCATCCTTACTTTCTACTTTTACAAAATGATATTGGTATGTTCCTTTACTATTGGGTTGGGTAAATTCGAGCACCATGGTTTGTTTGTCAATCCCAGCAATTTCAAACTTATTAATATGCTTAAAGGCATAAAATAATTCTGATCCACTAAGACTCCAACCTCCTCTGGTCATCTGTCCATTTAGATATTGATTATAAGTATAGTCGTATCGAAAATGAAGGTAGTAGTCGTAGCTTTCCTCCGCTTGATGTATAATCGTATTCGACTCCAAGTGAATCGCATAAGTATAGCGCCATTTGGTCTCAATCAATTTCCGCTCATCTACTGCCGCATAGCGAGTCCCCCAACCTAATGAATCGGGAAGCTGAGCATGGAGTGTTCCTCCAATAGCGATTAAAAACAGTATGTTACAGATTAATCCGCGCATCAATTATGGGTAGAAGTGTTTCTTGGAAATAGTCGATACAGCTGTATAACGAGTTACAACAAGTACCCTTCTTTCTAAAACTAATTCCATGCCTTTTTTTTACATATCTAACAAAACAGCAAGTACGATCACTAGATAACGGCAGAATTTAACATAATTCTTTGTAAAATTCTTGGAGGCCAGCTAAAAAGAGGCCTCCAAGCACTCTAGTAGAATTTGTGGCTTTTAAGCTTTTTTCCCTAAAACCGAAAACCTAAGGTCATCATAATCTTATGATTGGTGAAACGGTTATTCACTAATAATTGATTGGGACTTGGAATTAGGTCACTAGGTGAATTGGGGTCTGGAACTTGATCCAACAAATAAGGGATGTATCCTTCCTCTAACAAGGACAAGCGGTAAGCCAAATCCACATAAAAACTTTCTCCTCGATATCCAAGACCAGTGGTAAAATAATTGCTCAAGATACTGCCATCTGTGTAAGGCGTTCCTTGGAATCCAGTACCCAATCGAAAACGGTAGTTTTCTAGCGCATACTCTCCCCCCAAACGAATATTTACCGCAGATTGGAATTGATCCTCAATATCTTGATTGACTTGGCGTTCATAAAGACGATCGTCTTCTGTATTTCTATTTCTGGTTAAATTAAATTGCGAGGTAGAATAATCCGCCCACTCCACCTCAGCGGTAATAAAACCTTTCTTTTTGATAATAAAAGCAGCACTAGTTAATACCCGCAAAGGCGATCTCAATCCATACCCAAAGGTTCCATCCGGAGAATTTCTTTCTGTCGTTACTGCCTGACCATTAGCTCCCGAAAAAGTATATTCTAATTCTGTAAAAAAAGTATCCTCTAGGTTATAAAAGTTCGGGGTATGCAAAGCAACTCCCAAACGAAAAGCTTGAGTGATGCGGTAGATAACGCCCAATTTTAGATTGACTCCAATCCCCGTAGTCTCCAAATCTTCTACAAATCTCAAATCAATAAATGCAGGAATGTCCCCATCTTTACCTCCTCCATTATCCATTTCCGTATACGTTTTTCGCTCGCTATACCTGAGCGACAATACTCCTAAGGTCGCTCCAAATAATAATTTCTCATTATAATTTCCCGCCAAACCAATGACCAATTCATTGATAGCACCTTTCGTTCGTACTCGCTGCTCTTTGCTCACTTCTGGATCTTCCGCAAAATCACTGGACCACTCCTGATAACCATCATCAAAGGGATCGAAAATTGCGCCTACTTCATAAGCCAAGCCCGCTTCAAAACCATCCAAACCATCAGGAGGAATCGGATTTCCACTTCCATCTGTAGCCAATTCTACCCATCGATTGACATAAGATCCTTTGTTTTTACCACTATAGGCAAAAACGCGATTGAAATTAGCCAAACGATTAAATCCAATTCCAAAATTGACCGTTTTCATTTTACCGGTCGGCTGAGTTGCGATCACCAAACCTAGGTTATTAAAATTAAACTTGGTTCCAGTAATCATAGAATCTCTACCATCACTATTACTCAATTGAGCATTCGCACCAGTCAATTCAAATGTTGGTGTAAGCGTAAACTCTGACGCACGATAGGCCGCCAAACCCGCAGGGTTTGTACTCATTACCGAAAAGTCAGCACCAAGGGCACCTAGTCCCCCTCCTACACTAACAGTCCTAGCCGTTCCTCCAATTTCCAAAAAAGAATACCGAAGCGCTTCTGAGGCATTTTGAGCAGTGACACTAAACCCTAAAAACGCAAAGATTATAGTTAATATATTTTTCATCTATCTATTTTTATTTTAAGTTAAGACCATATAGAACCTACCTACCGTCAGGCAAGCACCCAAGGGAATGACTATTAAATCATCAACTTTTTCCCTTTTTTATTTATCAAGATTTTTCCTCTTCAGGAATAATAAACTCCAAGCAATAGGAAGCCACTAGTCTAGCCACAAAAGAACAGACAATTTTGATTTTCAACTAGTACATAATAAAGTAATCTAGAGGATAAAATGATTTGACTTGGGCATACATAATATAAGAAAAGTGGGTGGATGATAATCATCCACCCACTTTTTATTTCTTCTTAATAAGAAGGCCGGAGGCCTTATTATATCTATCTAGGACTTCTTGAAGATCTGCTACTGCGAGAAGAGCTACTGCTTCTTGGGCGGCTTGAACTACTGCGAGTAGAACTACTGCTTCTCGGGCGACTTGAACTGCTGCGAGTAGAGCTACTGCTTCTCGGGCGGCTTGAGCTACTGCGTGTTGAGCTACTGCTTCTTGGGCGAGTTGAACTGCTGCGTGTTGAGCTTCCTCTAGAAGGAGTCGTCGTTCTAGGTCTTGTGCTCGTATTATTTCTAGGTCTAGTAGTACTAGTATTTGGTCTTGTGCTCGTATTTCCTCTTGGTCGAGTTGTTGGTCTCGCTGTTGAAGAAGGAGTAGAAGTGTTGCCTTTATAACGATCCGTAGAAGGAGTCGTTCTGGTATTTCTAGTACGAGTATCTCGTTGTCCTAGACCAGCATCTGTACCTGCCTTAGAAACATTAGGTCTAGTGGTAGTCGTTCTTGGTCCAGAACCAGCAGAGCTGATATTTGGTCGAGCGGTATTATTAGTGGCATTACTATTTACGCGACCCTGATTCCGAACAGTTGTTCTTGGAGCGGTTCCGCTACCTGACCGTCTTGGTCCGTTATAAGTAGTATTAGCGCGGCTGTTGCCGTTGTTATTGCTGGCGTTGGAATAATAAACATTATTGGTATTATAGAAATTCCCAGCATTATTGTAGGAAGTTGGCGGGCAATAAGCATTATAGCCTCCGTAGGAGTTGCCATAAAAGTTGTTAAAGCCATTATTAAACCCAGGATTCCCGTAGAAATTATTGTAGCTGTAAAAATTGTTGTTAAAGCTGTTGAAGCGATTCCATCGGTTAAAGCGATTGAATCTGTTGAAGCGATTCCAACGATTCCAGTTACGATAGTTTCGGTATCCCCAATTGTCATTATAGACGTAGATAGAAACTCCTGGAGAAAAATAAGGATCATAAAAGGAAAGATCCGTGTAGCAAGGATCGAAATAACCAAAACCAGAGTAAGGACGGTTGAAACGACGGATTCTAGAAGAATAATAATATCCGTAATCAGCATCACTTCCGTAATCATCATAAAAATCATCGTCATAATTACTGTCTGAAGAGGAAGAATAATCATCTTCGTAATAAGTTTGAGAGGTATTCTCAGATGTATTTTCAAAAGAAGCATCCGTATCTGGGTTGTAGTAGATATCATCATACTGAGCAAAAGCCAAGTTAGATATCCCTAAGAAAAGGAAGGCGATGAAAATAGAAGGAATTTTATAATTTTTCATAAACGAAATTTTTAAATGTAATTACCTAGACTCTCTTACAAGCTTGTTCGTAATTTATTACTTTTGTGGCTACTTTTTAGTTAAAACTGTATTAAAGTGAATCCTAATGGTGTTAAATATGTTAATACAGCCAGTAAACTTGCACTATTTAGACGGAATTAGGGTTCATCTGTCACTCTATTCACAATGTTTAAACATCTAATTATTTGTTAATGTTTATTGATTTCCTATGAAATTAGGACATCATTAACCCAAAATTGATTCATGGCAAAGGAAATTACTGCTCGAAATGAAGATTATTCCCAATGGTATAATGATATTGTTAAAAAGGCCGGTTTGGCTAGCAATTCTGCCGTAAGGGGATGTATGGTGATCAAACCCAATGGTTTTGCCATTTGGGAAAATATGCAATCCCAATTGGACAAACGGTTCAAAGAAACTGGACATGTCAATGCTGCTTTCCCACTTTTGATTCCCAAAAGCTTTTTGAGCAAAGAAGCCGAACATGTAGAAGGATTCGCCAAAGAATGTGCCGTGGTTACCCATCATCGCCTGATGAATGACCCAGATGGTACTGGAGTGGTAGTAGATCCAAGTGCTAAACTGGAAGAGGAGCTCATCATTCGACCGACCTCAGAAACCATTATTTGGAATACCTATCGAGATTGGATCAATTCCTACCGCGACCTTCCACTATTGATCAATCAATGGTGCAATGTGATGCGTTGGGAAATGCGTACGCGTTTGTTTTTGAGAACATCAGAATTTCTTTGGCAGGAAGGGCATACCGCTCATGCCAGTAGCCAAGAAGCGGAAGAAGAAACGCGGATGATCCAAGACATCTATGCTGATTTTGCAGAGAAGTATATGGCAATGCCAGTTATCAAAGGGGTAAAAACTGCCAATGAGCGTTTTGCGGGAGCAATTGACACCTACACTATTGAAGCTTTGATGCAAGATGGGAAAGCCCTACAAGCAGGGACTTCACACTTTTTAGGTCAAAATTTTGCAAAAGCCTTTGATGTGAAGTTTTTGGATGAAAACCAGAAAACACAATATGTCTGGGCTAGTTCTTGGGGGGTTTCCACTCGTTTGATTGGTGGATTAATCATGACTCATTCTGATGATGATGGTTTGGTACTTCCTCCAAAATTAGCTCCTCTTCAGGTTGTTATTGTTCCTATTCCTAAGCCAGATGCTGTTATTGATGAAGTAGCAGAAAAGATCATGACCGCCTTAAAAGCAAAAGGTATTTCAGTAAAATATGACATGGACAAAAAGAAACGTCCAGGTTTTAAATTTGCAGAATACGAAATGCGTGGGATTCCAGTTCGGGTCGGAATTGGTAAAAGAGATTTGGAAAAAGGGCAGGTAGAAATAGCTCGTCGAGACACCAAAGAAAAAAGTTCGCAGCCATTAGAAGGCGTTGCGGATTATATCGAACAGCTTTTAGAAGACATTCAAAATAACCTTTTCCAAAGAGCACTCGACTTCCGGAATGAACGCATTACTAAGGTAGATACCATGGAGGAGTTCAAAACGGTTTTGGAAGAAAAAGGAGGTTTCCTTTCTGCGCACTGGGATGGCACTACCGAGACGGAGAAAAAGGTCAAGGAATTGACCAAAGCAACCATTCGTTGTATTCCTTTGGATGCAGTGGCGGAAGAAGGTAAATGTATCCTTACCGGAAAACCTTCTCAACAAAGGGTTTTATTTGCTAAGGCATATTGAGCTTACTGGAAAGCAGGAAGTCAAAAGCCCAGAAGGAGTTGTTCCTTCTGGGTTTTTACTGTTTTGCAGAATTAAATTTTGAATTTAAAGGTTTTTTCTGTATTTTTATTTTTCTTAAATACACAAATACAATAGAAGAACCATATGAAGACCCATAATCGCGAAATTCTACTCTATTATCATCCCGATTCTAGCGATCACCGCAAAACTGTAGCTCACGCGAAGGGTATGACCAATCATCTAAAAACTTATGCTTTTGGGCAAACGCCCTCTACTAGCACGAGTTGGCAAACCATTCTTAAGTCTTTGGAAGTCCATCCCAAGGATTTATTAAATAAAGCCCACCCTTTCTATCAGCAATATATCAGGGGGCGAGAGTTCAATAAAACAAGTTGGTTAAACATTCTGGCCAAAAATCCAGAACTCCTAAAAGCCCCGATAGCTATCCGTGGCAATCGTGCCATTCTCTGCTCCAATCCAACGGATATCTATAAACTATTGGAATTGCCAGTCTAACCCTCGACTGCCTAATTCCTTTTCCTCTTTTTAAATAGTGTCGAGCTAAAACCTACCCTCACTCCTACCTAACAAGCTCGACGCTATTTTTTTCCGTTCTTGGACAAATCCCGTGGTCAATCAAAAAGAAGAATAAAAAAGCGACCGTA
>CAYQRA010000051.1:0-16085 GCA_964419315.1 uncultured Saprospiraceae bacterium
CGAGGGTTTAAATTTATTTCCTATGCCGTTTGGTGGATTCGTCAATCCATCCTTCAGGCTTTGGCAGAACAATCTCGTATTGTCCGCCTTCCACTCAACAAAGTTGGCTCCCTGAACAAAATCAACAAGGCCTTCTCCGAATTGGAGCAGGAGTACGAAAGAGAACCATCATCCGAAGAATTAGCGGAAATGCTTGAAATCCCAACAGAAGAGGTAGAAACCACTCTGGGAGTAGCAGCACGCCACGTATCTATGGATGCTCCATTTGTCGAAGGAGAAGACAATTCCCTCCTGGATGTACTCGAAAACAGCGCAACCCCTGGTACGGATCAGGGATTAGAATACAACGAGTCACTCCGTAGAGAAATTGATCGATCTTTGAGTACTTTGACTGATCGCCAATGCGATGTCATCAAACTCTATTTCGGCATCGGTGTTGAGCATCCCATGTCTTTGGAAGATATTGGGGAGAAATTTGGTCTGACTCGCGAACGCGTGCGTCAAATCAAAGACAAAGCCATCAATAAACTTCGGAATACTTCCAGAAGTAAATTGCTGAAAAATTACTTAGGTGCTTAATTTGCTTTAAGCTTTCCTATAAATGAAAAGCATCTTGTGACGAAAGTCCAAGATGCTTTTTCGATTTAGGGTTGGTCTCGTCCCGAAAAAGCTCAATAAATATAGTTTTAAAATTCCTCTATGTTTTAAAGGATATGTACCTTTGCAGCATTATTTAAGACTAGACCCTATTCTAAAAGGCAACAAGCAAACCCAAAATGTCTTGTTTCAAATTATTGAAAAATGAAAGAGAAAAACCTGCTGATACGCGACCAAAATGATTCTGCCCTTAGATCATGGCGAGAAAAAGAAAAAACAGCTTTGGAGTTATTGCAAATTGTTGGAGAACTTCGCTTCGACAGATCTGTGGAACTGATTATCTTTCACCGAGCTATTTATGATTGTCGACCGAGTGAATTATTGAACCACCACCTTTTTGCTAAAAATTATGTCAACAAACCTATTTCTATAGATACTAGTTTGTCGCTTGCCCATGCTATTGCCAATATCGAGAATCTGGCTCCTGCCAAAATTGATATTGGTAGAATGGGAGCAGAATGGTTGACAGAAAAAGCAAGCTATGAGGACATTGATGCTTTTGTAATAGACAAACTATCTGGTATGATCAATGCCACTCAGAAAAACGGGGTGTCTAAGGATGTCGTACTATATGGTTTTGGTCGAATTGGTCGTTTGGCGGCACGTCGAATGATTATGAGTACCGGGAAAGGGGAGCAGTTGCGACTAAAAGCAATTGTTATTCGCCCAAAGATGAAAGATCGCTATGAAGAAGCGAGCAAGCGTGCAGCGCTTTTGCAGAAAGATTCTGTGCATGGCAACTTTCCAGGTGTGATTGAAGTCGCCCCGGACGGAAGCGAATTGATCATCAATGGAAATCGAGTCAAACTTATTTTTGCCGGCCAGCCAGAAGATATTGACTATACAGAATATGGTATTGAAAATGCCATCGTGATTGATAATACTGGAGTCTGGAGAGATCAAGCCGGCTTGAGTCGTCATTTACGACCTGGTGCGAATCAGGTGCTTTTGACCGCTCCGGGAAAAGACATTCCTAATATTGTACATGGTGCCAACCAATCCGCCCTGACTGAGGGAGAGCACCAAGTATTTAGTGCCGCATCTTGTACCACCAATGCGATTGTTCCGATCATCCAAGTTGTAGACGATGCTTTTGGGATTGCTTCTGGTCATATCGAAACGATTCATGCTTACACCAACGACCAAAACTTACTTGATAATTTTCATAAAAAACCAAGAAGGGGAAGAGCGGCACCTCTGAATATGGTTCTAACTTCTACAGGAGCGGCCACCGCAGTGAGCAAAGTATTGCCACACCTAAAAGGCTTGTTGACTGGAAATTCAGTTCGAGTTCCAACTCCCAATGTTTCGCTAGTCATTCTCAATTTGGTGGTTAAGGAAGCTACCTCAGTAGCGGAAGTCAATGAGTTGTTGAAAAAAGCTTCTTTGCATGGAAGTTTTGTGGAACAATTGCATTACTCTGCTTCTACGGAATATGTTTCTTCTCAAGCAGTAGGTATGACCAGTACTTCGGTAGTAGATGCGCCTTCGACGATTGTCTCTCCAAGTGGAAAAAATCTAACGATTTATGCTTGGTACGATAATGAATTTGGCTACACTTGTCAGGTTTTGCGTTTGGCCAAATATGCTACAAATGTAAGACGGTATTCTTATTACTAGGATTCTTGTTCTTCTAGCCCTCGCTTTAAATAGCCATCTCGATTTTTCGGGATGGCTATTTTCGTTTTTTCTATTTCCTTCCCAATAATGGTACTTAAGTCTTTCCTTTTTCTTGTTGAAAAATGAGGATTGCACGCTGAAAATAAACTCCTTGTTTTCAGTCACTTATGAGCCTTGTATATATTTTATCATAAGCTTGTCGATAAATAATCTGATCCGATCTACATCTTGTCACTTTCTTCTTTCTCTATTTTCCCTTTACTTGAAATCGTATTGATTTTATAAGCGCTAAAGATCATTTAGTACTTCGTGTTACAGAATAATTTAGCCTTCTTTTGATTGACTTAAAAACAGGAAAAGCCCAAGTTCCTAGTTTAAAAGGGCTCGAGAAAAGGTTTAGGAGGTCACGATGATCTGAGAAAAACTAAAATTGAATATGGATTTATTGAGGAAGATTCGGCAGTTAGAACGGCTTGATCAATTGATTAGATTGAAGGCAACAGGTTCACCAAAGGATTTGGCTAGAAGGATTGATATTTCTTTGCGACAAACTTTTCGGTTGATCAATGAAATGAAGGCAATGGGCTTTCCGATTCATTACTGTAAAAAACGTTGTTCTTACTATTATACGAATTCGGTGAAAATACATTTTGAAATTAGCGTACAAGAAGAAAGTTTATTGAAAGTCAATGCTTAATAGGCGGAGACTGTAGCAAAAAAAATGACGCTAAGGATGGTTTTAGGAAAGTAAAAAATAAACGCAGTGCCTAAAAGTGGCAGCAGTTTCAAATATTTTGGCTCTTATAAAATAAGGAAGATTACCAGATATTAATACTCGATTTTTAATTTATTAATCATAAAAATTTAATCATGAAGACGCTTAAAAAATTAGATGACTTTCAAAAAATGGGCAAAGACAATTTGATCAATGACCTATTACAAAAAACCATCAAAGGTGGTTGTTGCTCAGGAACAATGAGTCAAGAATGGCTTCCAAGAATTGAATAAATTCTATGACGCCATGCTTGTCAAAATAATTGATGATTCAGTACTACAATAGAGAAGATCAATTTGTTCAATGCCCAAAAATGGCATTTTGCTCTTTTATATTGAAGGCGATAAAAGGGTGGACTTAGCCATCAGCTAAAACGCCATTCTTATTTTTTAATATTAAAATTTTCAATCATGAAGACGCTTAAAAAATTAGATGACCTTCAAAAATTAGGCAAAGACAATTTGATCAACGACTTATTGCAGAAAACCCTCAAAGGGGGATGTTGTGCAGGGACTATGGGACGTGAAATTGGCCCAAAAATCCAGTAAGTTTTATCTGTTTCACTACTCTGTTTTTTGTTTGTTAACACCTAATGGAGTAGTGATTTTGTAGATCGAAAACTTTAATACCCCTATTTTTTGGAACTCTATCCATTAGGATTTACTAAAACCCTAATTCCTATTTTATTTATTAATTCAAAAAAAAATTAACATGAAAGATTTAAAGAAAATAGAAGATTTGAAAAAAGCCGATAAGAAAACATTGATTGATGAACTCCTACAAAAATCATTAAAAGGTGGTCTTTGTAGAGAAAAAGTTTTTTTCCCATAGGGAAAAGAATCAGTCAAAAGACTAGCTAATTTTATTGCAATTTTTTCTGAAGGAGAATATCTAAGGATATTCTCCTTTTTGTAAAACTCAAAAAAATAAAAACCATGACTAGACCTCCTAAAACAATAGCAGTTGAGATAAATTTGGAAGATGTACTTAATTATCGTCATGACGAAACCGTCATGCGGTTTATGGATAATTATGAGATGTCTTTTGAAGAAGCGGCAGATATTTTTCGGGAAATGAAATTATTTTTAGCACTAATGGCCAAATTTCCGGAGGAATATATTTTTACGCATGAACCACTTTGGGTGATAGATGAAATGTGGCATACCTTCTTGATGTATACGTGGGATTACGAAGATTTTTGTAAAAAATACTTAGGCCGGATGATTCATCACGCCCCAACTCCGCGTGCTCAAAAAATGAAAATAATTGAGGATTTGGAAATTAATAAAGCTGAAACGGAAGAAATGTTAAGACCTATTGTTTCCAATTTATACAATCACATTTATGATTATTTGGGACGAGAGACCTTGATAAAATGGATTCATACCTTTACGAATAAGTATACGATTGAATACATGAATTCTATCAGAAAACCCCTTCAATAAAATTAGCAAAACTCCAGTTATGATTCTTTTATTTTCTAACGACGAAGATATCAGCACCACTAAGGTGATTAAGTGGATCGTTGATCTAGGGCATGCATTTACAAGAATTAATGGTGGGGAAATTCAATATCTATCTGATTTGTATTTAGGAGAAAAAGAGGGGAGTCGTTTGATTTATCAAGATCAGAAAATAGCACTAGAAAGTATTGATGCCTATTGGTATCGTCGAGGGAGATTAGAAATTATGTCAGAGCAGAACCTAGAAAAAAATACTTTATTGTCTGAAACGGTTCGCCCCCATTTGGTTTATGAGTTAAGAATCCTTGAAGAATATTGGATGGAACTATTGCTCCAAAAAAGATCCATTGGTGATATGAAAAAGGGTAGTCTGAATAAATTACTGGTCTTACAAACCGCAAAAGATTGTGGATTGAAAATACCCGAAACAATCGCTACTGGAGAGAAGGATAAGTTGCAAGCTTTTTTGGAGCATCACCCATCGCTTATTTGTAAACCATTGTTTGAGGTTCCTAAGTTTCACCAAACTTTTGATCAATTACAAATATGGACAGAAAAATTTGATCTTGATTTGTTAGATCGTTTAGAAGACACTTTCTTTCCTTCTCTTTTTCAAGAATTGGTAGAAAAGAAATACGAAATCAGAGTCTTTTACCTCAAAGGAAAATGTTATTCCAATGCGATTTTTTCCCAACTTAATGAAAAAACCAGCGTGGATTTTCGAATCCCTCCAGATGGGGTGCCCAATCGCCGAGTACCTTTTCAACTACCAGAAACTACTCGCTTGAAGATTGTAAAATTGATGGAGACCCTGAACTTAGATTGTGGTTCAATTGATTTGATGGTTACCCCAGGTGGCGATTACGTATTTTTGGAAGTAAACCCAATAGGGCAATTTGGTATGACTTCTTTTTGTGGCAATTTTCATTTGGAAAAAGAGATTGCTAAGTATTTGTGTGCCTAAAGTATTTGATTTTTAAACAACTTCAAAATAAAAGAAATGAAACAAGAAGAGGAAAAAAGGATGCTCAAAAAAAAGTTGAAAGTTGAATCGCTAGGAAAGGTACCTATGTTTTTTGCTTTGATCAATATTGATTCTTCTCAAGAGCATTCCCATCTTCAAAAAGAATACAAAGACTCGATAAGTATTGCAAAGTATCAAACCAAAAGCTTCAAAACCAGTGGCTATCACAAACCCATTTCTAAAATAATCTAGTACTCAACTATGTTATCAGAATCAGCTCATTTCCGACTTTTTGCCAATTGTGTTTTAGTTAAAGGTGCCCGTCGTTCTACTATTGTAGATTTACAACGTAGAGCAATTGATTTTATTCCAGACTCTTTATATGACTTACTTACCATTCATGAAAGGTCTAGTATTGGATCCATCAAAGAAGCTTATCTACCAGAGGAGGAAGCCATCATTGATTCTTATTTTGAATTTTTATTGAAAAAACAATACCTCTTTATTTGTAGTGCAGAAGAGTTAGATTTATTTCCTCCTCTAGATTTATCTTTTCAAGCTCCAGGTTTGATCGAGAATGCAATTATTGATATTGATGCAAAAAGCAATCACGATTTTGTGTCGATCTTTAAAGAGTTAGAAGATTTGGGAGCAATGGCTTTGCATTTGCGATTTTTTGATGTGGTAGCAATGGGTGACTTGCTAGGGGTACTTAATTTATTGAAGGAAAGTTCTATTGAGGATGTAGAAATTCTCTTGCCTTATCATGGCAAAATGCAAGAAGCAAGTTTTAGAAATTTTGCCCAAAACTATCCACGGATATCTAGCATCACAATTCATCATGCTCCAGCAAGCCCTCCTTTTTCTATCGCACATTCTTCTTTTTCATTGCAATGGACAAATAGTCCAATTAAGGACCATACCTTTTGCGGTCAGATTGGACCACCATTTTTTGCAATTCATCAAAGTTTATTCTTAGAAAGCCAAGCACACAATACCTGCCTCAACCGAAAAATATCCATTGATCGAGAGGGGGCAATAAAGAACTGCCCCTCGATGAAAGAGAATTATGGAAGCATTAAAGACACGTCTTTACGCACCGCTCTAAATACACAAGGATTTAAAAAGCATTGGAATATTGCTAAAGATCAAATAGAAGTTTGTAAGGATTGTGAGTTTCGTCATGTCTGTACCGATTGCCGCGCTTATCTCGAAAATCCGGAAAATCTCTATAGCAAACCACTAAAATGTGGTTATGATCCGTACACAAATGTATGGGAAGAATGGAGTACCAATCCTTTGAAAGAACGAGGAATAATAGAGTATGGCTTAAAAGAAGTAGGTGTTAAATCTTGAAGATTGGCATTCGTTTATTAGCGGATTTCTTCCTCTAATAAACGAAGTCTTTCGAGGTTGTTGTGCTCATCACATTCTTTTATAAATTCGAATGCATCCAACTCAAGAATGAGGACCGGCGTGAATTTAGTTAACTTGTGTAAGGCCAATTTTAATTTTCCGGTATAGCTTTCTCCACTAGCCAACGTAAGTTCTTCTCCATAAAGGAAAGTACTGCTAATGACGATCGCACCACGGGTTAGTTTTTCACTAGAAGACAAATGAGCGCGGAGCGCGATGCTTTGCTGTTCTTTTTTTTGCCCCACTACCAATGGAGCTTTTCCAGTTCCTTTATTGTACAACTGATATTGCAAAGTAATGGAGCCCTTAGTCCGTTTAAGGACTTTTACCTCTTGGATGACCAAATCTGCACAGCCTTCTTCTTCCTCTTTTTCGGCAACTTTTTCATCTGCAATTGGTGTTTCTTCTAGCTCCGGAGTGGGCTCGGCGAGGACTTCTTCTGTTGGAATTGGATCGGTGCTTTGCTCAACAATTTTTTCAGCCTTTTTAGATTTTGGTTTTTTATCTTTTACCTTTTTGGTTTTCTTCGGCTTTGCTGCTTCGACGAGTTCTGGTTCTATTTCCCCTGACTCAGGAATCACTTTTGCAGGACCATCCAACTGAGAGTCAGAAGCATCTAGTAGTAATTTCAATTCAATATTGGTGGAAATCGCTCCGATTGGAACGGTCAATTTTTCTTCGAGTAGCTTATAATAAATTTCTGTTTGATAATCTGATAATCCAGAAGTTTCAATGGAAGGATCTATTTTGACTACTGGGAATATTTGTGCTGCTCCTTTCCCCAATTGCATTTTCTTATTTCCAGTATTGATCGCAGAAAGTTTGATGTACAAATAGCCTTTCTTCTCTTTGACTTGCTCAAAGTGCGTCAAATACAATCGGTAGCCAATATACTTGATTCGTGGAATAGAGTCTGTTTGAATTGAATCCGAAACCATTCTAAAAGAATTGGCTTGTACGGGACTAGCCCAACAAGCAAAGAGCAAAAAAACAATAATAAAGAGGAATGGATTTATCAATTTCATAAGATCATTTCTGTTGATCACGGGACAGCGTAAGGGAAAACTCAGTTTGTTTCTCAAAGTAGTTCAAAGTATTAACAGTCCTATTAAATCAATTATTATTCCATTGTATTCTTTGCATTTTAGAGGAGAGCATATTTAGGAATCTATTAACAGAATCGGCGTAAAAATGGGCAAAATGCCCTAATCTTCAATGATTTTGATCGGTCGATTGATGCTTTCTTCTAAGGAGATAAAAGTCTCTGTACGTTGGATGCCCTGAATTTTCTGAATCTTACCATGTAAGATATCTCTGAGGTGATTGGTATCTCGGCAAATGATTTTGGCAAAAATACTGTAGTTACCAGTGGTATAATGCGCTCCTACCATCTCTGGAATTTGTTTGAGCGACTCTGAAACTTCATCGTACAAGGAGCTTTTTTCCAGATAGATCCCTAAAAAAGCAGCTACGTCATAGCCCAATTTGCTATAATCTATAGACAAATGAAAACCTTGAACAATACCCATTGCCTCCATTTTCTTCATTCGGACGTGAACCGTTCCTCCAGAAACATGGATTTCTTTTGCAATTTCAGTATAAGGTTTTTTGGCATCCTTCATGAGGATAGAAAGTATTTTTCGGTCTGTACTATCAATGGTTTCCATGATCTATAAAGTTGTATTTTAAACATGCTCTAACTAGAGTGGAGTCTAGAATGTAATATCGGCAATAAATTTTCACTAATATTTTAAATTTAGCAAAAAAACACTAGTATATCTTGCAAATTTTAATCAAATTGAATGTTCATGCGAAATTATGCTTGGAGGAAAGTGAATATTGCCGAGCATCCAAATCTAGATGGTAAAATAACTTCAATGAATATTTTATCATATAAGGTGTTTGTTGGCATGAATATTTGAGTTTATCAGCTAGATTGCCAACGATTTCTGTGCTTTTGCGTTTGAATAGGTGGGCACGATTAGAAATAAGATCAAGCTATTTTTGTCCAAGCACTTATTTGACTACATTTGCACGAGTTGAAAACCCTGTAATAGAAGTTCTTTTAAAATAGCTCACTGGTCGCTCAAAACATCTTATTCCTTCTACTTTTCTTTTTTTTAGCGCGACTATACGGCTCAAAAAAAGACTCAATTAGAATGAAAATCTTGTTTTGATCAACTCAGCACCCATTTTAAAAGAACTTTACAAACTAAACCTTTCAATGGTCGAACATTCCGAAAAAAAACCTAAAAAACTCAATATCTGGCTTCCCCTGTTATTTTCTGCCGTTTTGGTTGTCGGAATGATTCTCGGTGCTAAGTTGAAATCTTCTTCCAATGATTATACCGCAACGACCGATATTCCAATATTGACGCGAACCGAACCGGGGCGATTAGAGGAGCTTATCCGCTATATCGATGCACGCTATGTCGATGACGTCGATAGCGAAGCCATGATCGAAAAAGCCATCAATAATCTTTTAGAAGAGTTGGATCCACATTCCAATTATATTTCGAGTTCTCAATTAAGAGAAGTCAACGAAGTTTTGGAAGGAAACTTTGAAGGCATTGGAGTAGAGTTTTTAATTGTGGAAGATACCATTACGGTAGTCGCACCCATTGTTGGAGGTCCTTCTGATGCAGTAGGCATTATGGCTGGAGATAAAATCGTAGCCATCGAAGATTCTATAATTGCAGGTACGGGAATTGATAGTAAGGATGTGGTTAGTTTTTTACGAGGCGATAGAGGCAGTAAAGTCAATGTAGGAATCAAACGCGGCCAAGAAACAGAACTTAGAAATTTTACCATCACTCGCGATGAAATTCCCGATCACAGCGTAGATGTGGGATATATGGTTGATCCAGAAACAGGTTACATTAAGATCAGCCGTTTTAGTGCCACCACCTATACGGAGTTTATGGAAAAACTAGAAGATCTAGTCGAAACCTACGGAGCAAAAAATCTCATCATTGATCTGCGACAAAATCCAGGTGGATATTTACAGGAAGCCACTAATATTCTCAGCCAACTTTTTCAAGACAAAGGCAAAACATTGGTTTATACCGAAGGTCGTACGGTACGCCGAAATGATTACACGACCTCTGGTCGTCCTTTCTTCCGCATCAATGATATCTCTATTTTGATCGATGAGGGGTCTGCCTCCGCAAGTGAGATTATGGCTGGTGCCATCCAAGATTGGGATCGAGGCTATATCATTGGTCGACGATCTTTTGGAAAGGGTTTGGTACAAGAACAATACAATCTTCGCGATGGCTCTGCGCTGCGACTTACCGTGGCTAGATATTATACACCCTCTGATCGACTGATCCAAAAATCCTACGAGGATAAAAGTGGCTATGACGAAGATGTCGTTCGACGTTTGGAGTCAGGAGAACTGATGAACTCGGATAGTGTTTTTGTTGGAGATACCACGGTATATCGAACTTCTGAAGGTCGAGTCGTTTATGGCGGCGGTGGAATTACTCCGGATGTTTTTATTCCTCTGGATACCGCCTTACTCAATGATAATTATATCTTGCTTCGCCAGTTTCTGCCAGAGTATGTTTATCGCTATTATGAGCAGCACAAAAAAGGGTTGGATGATTATCAAGACATTGCCGGTTTTAAAAAGAATTTCGAATTGAACGATACCGATTTTGGTAAATTCATGGAGTATGTAGCGGAGAAAGGTTTAACATTAAACGCTGAAGATGTCGCAGAGGTGAAAGACAATGTTCGTTTCATGTTTAAAGCGCGCTTAGCTAGAAATATTTTCAAACAAGAAGGTTTTTATTCTGTCTGGAATGAACAGGATCAAGTGGTACAGAAAGCGGTAGAACTATTGAGAAAACCAGTGCCCTTAACTTCTTTGGAAGACCAGTAGAAAGTGCTTGGCTTAGCTGGCGTATTTCTTTTTTGGAAAGATAAAAATTTAGGTCAAACGATCTTGTAGTACCATACTCTCATAAGCTTCGAGTTCCACTTCCATTTTTGCATTCAGCTTTATTTTTGCGGCATCTGCACTTAGGTTGATCGCCGCAATGTAGTTTTGTTCTTGGTGACTAAAGTAAACCGCATAGCGATCATTGCCAATAGGCAAAACTTTTTTTACCGTCCGGCCTTCCCAATAAAAAAGCTCGGCTAGCTCTGCCATTTGTTCGCCAGAATAGCTTCCAATAGAATCGGAGGTGAAAAGTAGATTACCCAAAAGTAGATTGGTAAGCATCAAGGTGTATTGCTGGGTGGCACTCAATTGAATGTTGTTTTCGCGGAGCAAAAATACATCTGGATCATTTTGAAAAGCTCTGCCATTGAGTTGCCAACGACCCAATACGGTGCGGAGTGCTACAAGGGTAGAAACGCGTTCGCGCGCATGGATAAAGCGCAGCATTTTGTGTTCCCATTTTAAATGAACATCTGCACCAATCCGACAATAATCGACTTGACCAAAAGCACTTCCCAAAGGAACACCACAAGCCAGTATCCATTGGTCGCCGACCAATCTTCGCAAAAATTCCATTACCTCATGCATGACTTGTCCACGGGTTTTATGACTCGGCGGTTGAATGCAAGCAGCAAATAAGAAATCAAGTTTTACCAAACCATAGCCCCATTTTTTTACGACCGTAATCAATACTTGCGTTAAATAATCTTGAACTTCCTGCTGATAAAAATCCAAGGCATAATACCAACCTTTCCACATCGGATTATAACCCACTTTAATCGGTTTCCCTTGCTCATCTTTCAAGAGCCATTGAGGATGTCGCTTAAAAATTTCTGATTGATATTCACAAACAAAAGGAGCCAACCAAAGACCCGGACGAAAACCTTTGTTTTTTATTTTTTGCGCCATTTGGGCCATGCCTCCGGGGAAGGTGTTTTTGGTGGAAAGCCAGTCGCCAACTTTATTTTGGTAGCCATCGTCGATTTGGAATACCTGAAAGGGAATCTTTTTTTCGCTTAATCCTTCTAGGTTTTCAAGTAGTATTTTTTCAGAGATATTGGTGTAATAATTATACCAACTCGTCCAACCCTTAAGCGGTGGAGCGAATGGCGGAGGGCATTCCATTTTTTGAAAATAAGTATCAAAAACGACTTGTTCCTCACCAGTCATGACCAGTAAATCAAAAGTGGGATAGGAGTGGGCCAATTGCAAACCCGCACAATCTTTTTTGACTCGGATCAACTGTGCTTGGGTATCGTGTTCGATGAGGGTAAAACCAGTGCGTTCCAGCATAGAACCAATAAAGCGAATTTGTCCAGCCTGTCGAATATAAGAGTACGTCCAAGAATGAAAATGCCCTTTTCCTCTTTGGATACCATCGATGTATTCGTCTCCGTAATATTTTAGATAGGGCCGCGCCAAGGAATTTAAACGAGGAATATTTTCCCCCAATTGATATTCTTTACTCTCGGACCAAGATTGAAATCCATTGCAAAAAATACCTTCTCCAGCCTGGTATATTTGTTTGAATTGTAGCTCCACGTTTTTTAAGCGCACTTCTACTTTTGGATGAATGGTCAGACTTATCCTTTGTTGCTGTTCTGATTTTAGGATATTGAAATTGACAAAAAGTTCATCGACAGACAATCGTTTTCCCGGCTCAAGGATCAAGCTTTGATCGTTGAATTCGATTAGGACTTTGGTGAGGGTAAGCATCAATGGAAATAATTTTCAGGAAAGATAGGAAAATCTAAGGAACTATTTATTTACCAAAAACTTCCTGCAAACGTTTGACCTCCGAAATGATTTCTTGGACTGTTTCTTCCAACTCTGGCCCCATCCGCAAATATCCATTTGGACGTTCTGCCTGTTGGAAATACAATAGTGAATAATAGATTGGTTTTAGTTGGTCTGCCAACTGAATAGCTTTGGATGATGGAGCATCAAAGAGGTCTTGGAGGTAAGTGTAGGCTCCTCGAGCCAGCAAAAAAAGCATAGGAATATGGATGGGATACTCCTCTGATATTTTCAATACATCGGTCTGGTAAAGCAAACCGTGTTCGATGGATAATTTGAAATAGTATTCGGCCTGCTCATAATCTTTGATTTTCTCCAAATAAAGATAAGCTAGATGGTGCATGGCTTTGATGTTTCCATCCGCGGCCAGACTTTGATAAAGAATTTCTGCTTGGCTATACTCTTTCAGTTCTTCTGTGTAGAGCTTAGCGAGGTTAAAAGGAGCATCTGCATCGCCGTGGTCGATGGCCATTTTGTAATACTGAGCCGCCTTGGGGTAATCTTTCTGTTTATTTTTATACAATAAAGCCAGATTGAAAATCGCCTTAGTATTCTGATTTTCAATGGCTTTTTTATACCAGTGTTCTGCGTCCTTGGTTTGGTGGAGGTGGTAGTCATAAAGAATCCCTAGATTATTATAAGCAGCAGTATTTTTTTCGCGAGCAGCTGCGAGGTAATGTTTTTCTGCTTGGCGATAATCCCGAAAACCTTTTTGATAGGTATAGGCGATTAGGGCATTATTGGGCGCTTTCATTTGTAAGAGTAAAGGCAATGCTTTGGGGTATTGTTTATTTTGGATGGCTTGCCTAGCTTTGGCTTGTATTTCTAGCTCGTAGGGAGAGAGGCGTAAGGCATATTTACTTTTCTTTTTTTGTAAATAGTCACGAGTAGTTTCTATCAATACCTGTTCTTCTTCTTTAGGCAAATGCCGAGCATAAGTTAAAGCTTGCGACATCATAAAAGCGGAGCCTTGATCAAAGTCTCCCTTCTGTAAACTGGAAATATGTTTGCGACTACGCGCTACGATCTCCATTTCATCACACCATTCTTCTAAAAACCGAACCAGCCATAAAACCTTACTGCGGTGATTGTTTCGGCCATTGCGCATCAGGTACCAAATATTGAAAAAGCGTTCTTTGATTTGGTAGAGATGATTTTTAGTGGAGGTTGGAATTTTGTGAATGATTTCATTTCGAACCAGTTGTTGCAATTGGGCAGAAATCACCTTGCTTTCCATACGCGTTTTCTCTGCAATTTCTTTTACCGGGATAGCGTCCCAATGCAAAGCGATGGCTCCTACGATCTCTTGTTGCGAAGCGGGAAGATCATCCATGCGATGCTTATAAAGTGGGGTCACCCGATCGAGGATAGCTTCCAAGTCGGCAAAAGCATTGCCATTATCATCTTCCACAAATATTTCAAACAATAAGATCATCGTCCGAATGACTCCACCGGTCAATCTTCGCAAAGCTTCTACTCTGCCTTTTTGATGTTGAAGGAGGTGTTGGACTCGATTTTGTTGATGGCGTTCGCTTAATTTTTTTAGTAGATCAAAAGTAGCGGCACGATCCAAACTCTCTAGCCGAGCGATTTTAAAAAACTCATAGAAAGGATGTTTGTATTGATAAAATGCTTCCAGCACGACCGAAGATGCCGCAATGATTCTGATGTCCGCAGAAGTCTGTAAAATTTTGCGAAGTCGATGCGCTTCTCTTTCACTAAACTTTTGAAATAGGTCACCAAAATTGTCGATAAATAAAACAATCTTTTTTTGCCTGTTTTGCAAAGTTTCGCTGAGCAATTTATAAATTTCCTTTTCGTACACTTCATCATCTACTACTTGCTTAGAAAGGTTGTTCATCTTTTCAGAGAGTAGGGAAAAAGCAGGTGCCTGATCGGCCAATATTTCTACCACGCGCTCCCACATTTTAAATAATTTCCGCACGCCATATTCTTCCTCATTGAAAACTAGTGGAATTAGCCATTGGTTTAAATCTTGATCTTGCTCAATTTCATAGGCAAGTCTCAATAGTAAAGTGGTTTTCCCCATTCCACGTTTTCCTTCTACCAAAATATGCTGCTCTGGCGTATGCATTTTGGATTCTCGGATTTCACGGTATAGTTTTTTAAAAGCCGATTGCCGTACTACAAATTGCTCGATGAGATCCTCCCTACTTTGGGTCTTTGGATTATAGAGGTTGGCAATCTTATTTTTGATAATACTCATACTTGTTGGTTTTGCGGTGTACGGTCTACGGTATAGGGTCTGCGGTTTTCGAAAACCGTACACCGCAGACCGTACACCGCAAACCGTAATAATTACCTGTTCTCTGGTTTTAAAAAAAACAATATTTACTAATTAGTCGCATGTTTTTTCCACCACAATTGTAAAATTGGAGAATTAAAAGAATAGTGATCTCCGTGGGAATTGATGTAACCATCAAACTCCAAAATTTCTAAAACACTAATCGCTGCAGGATGTTCCGCATAACGATCTGGTGGAATAGAATCGTGGATGGCGATTTCTGAAAGAATCATCTTGGCCAATAAACTTTCTTCTTTAGTCAAGGATTTGTCGAGACGGCTATAATAGCTTTCGAAGTAAATATTATTTCGGTGATTACTGGCTTTTTCAATAACCTTGTCGACATCCGCTTTGGTCATCACTCTTTGGACTACCTCGTACTCGTCGATGAGCATTTGTACAATGAGTTGGATGAAAAATGGCATTAACCATCGAAGCTTGGTGAGCATGTAATCAACGGTTCTGGGAGAATGTCGGACACCGTAAGTTTTTAGCAGTAGGCGCGTAAATTCTTTGCCTTCTTTTAAACTGAGGGGAGGAACTTCTATGACATTCAAATCGTTGATGGTGGCAGTAGCATCAAGTTTTCTGGCGATGTTGGGTAGACCGATAGAACCCGTATAGACAAACTGTAATCCATTTTGTGCCCTTTGGCGGATGCTACGATTGATATGGAGAAATTCTACGCCAGCATCATCGCCTTGTTCCTTAGCGATACGCTCCAAGGCGACCGGAAATTCATCGATGAGCAATACGATTTTGAAATCATCGGTATCCAAACGGCGCATGAGGTCTTCAAAAACTTTACTGTATTTGGGTTGCTCTTTGGTCTGGGTTTCTAATTCTACATTCCAGACTTTGACTTTTTTGATGTGTTCGGCAAATTGAGTAAAAATTCCTTGGGCTTTTTCAGAGGCTTTGATCAATCGACTTACCGCATGACTGCCTAGGAGTTCTTCCGATAGCATTTCAAAAAAATGTTCGGTATCGTCTACATCTTCTACACTGATGTATAAAAAAGCATAGCCATCGCGCGGATTATCCTCCATATATCGCATGATCGCGGTCTTACCCGCCCGCCTCGGAGCAGACATATAAATGTGATTGCCTGCGTCTAGTCGGCGATAAGTTTTGTTGATGAC
>CAYQRA010000052.1:0-16016 GCA_964419315.1 uncultured Saprospiraceae bacterium
CTGTCTAAAATTGATTTTGTTATCGCCGAAGTATCGGTAGCTAAAAGATTTAAAGGTAGCTACGAATTTGCAGAATTAATCCAGTTTATGAGTGAGCACAATTTCTATGTTTACTCTTTTCTGACGATGAATTTTTCTGTACGAGAAGACCGACAGCGATTCACCGATGTTTTATTCAAACGTAGAGGTGTCGGAGAATAGGCTTGTGCCACGACTTAAATAAAGGTGCAAAATTACTTCCTTAATTCAGACTATATCAATGAATATTTCATCTAATCAATCTAACTCAAAAGTTCCACACCTTTTTGTTCTTGGTGCTCAAAAAGGTGGCACGACTTGGTTGCAACATGTACTGGATTGTGATAAACGTTTTTATTGTCCACCAATTCGACAAGAAATTCATTTCTTCGATGAATTTTGGGATCAGGGAATGGCCTATTATAAGGACTTATATACAAAAGCCACTGCCCAACAGATATTGGTAGATGTTAGCCCTGAATACATCAGTGTACCCGACACTTCGAAAAGGATAGCTGAATTTGCTAAAGAATCAGAGCGGCCATTTAAGTTTATCTTGATTTGTAGAGAACCTGTTTCTCGATTAGCCTCTGCTTATAAAATGAAAGTAAAACAAGGTGCTGATTTTAAAAGCCTGCGAGATGCCATTCAAAAGGATTCAACTCTAATTGATATGGGCTTATATAACAAAAATCTTTCTCGCTATTTCGAAAACTTTAAACAAGAAGATTTCCTCCTCTTGTTTTTTGAAGATTTTTTAAAAGACAGCAATCGTTTTTTGGCACAAATTCAAAGCTTTCTGAATTTGAATGAACCGATTGTCAATTCCTACGAAAACATTAAAGTCAATGCCGGAGGAACTAGGAAAATACCGATCATCGATGAGGTAATCCGGTTTGGAGGTCGTTCTTTAAGGAAGTTAGGTTTGACCAAATTAATTCATGAGGTCAAACGAAATAAGATGATGACAAATCTCCAAAAATTCAACGAGATTCCTTTTGAATTGACAACTGACGATAAAGATTACTTGAAGGAAATGAAAAGTAAATTTACAGAAGATGTTACGGCACTTTCTGAATTAGCGGATCGAGCCGACCTTCACGATATGTGGGCTTATGATAAAACAATGGTTTAAGCAATTTGAATAGATTAATTGCTATTACTCAATGAAAGAGAATTCTCCTAAGTTAAAAATTGGCGTCTTATTAGAGGGTGTACAAATTTCAAATTGGTGGTACACCACATTGCAACAAATCAAGGAAGCTTATTATGCTGAGATTGTATTGGTGATAATCAAGCAAGAAAATATTCGTGAGGAAGAATCAAAACCATTTTTCTATAAACTTCACGTCAAGGTAGATAAATTTCTGTTTAGTAGAAATACAAATTATGAAAGCCCTCGTAGGGTGGAAGACTTATTTCAGAATGCGAAGCAGCTAAACATTGAGATGCCTGCTACTGGAGAAATTTCTTCGAATGATATAGATCAAATCAAATCTCAAAACCTGGATATCTTACTTCAATCCAATTCTTTTGATTGGAAGAAGAGTTTAGCCCCTCTGGTGAAATATGGTCTTTGGCGGTTGAAACATAGCGAAGCAAAAATAGAAAGTAAAGGGCCTTCTGGCTATTGGGAATTCATGACAGATTACGGTACGGTTGGTTTTATCTTACAGCAATGGAAAGGAGGAGAGGAGAACATCTTGCATGAATCAATCGATTATACACACCTTTTGTCAATAGACAAAACTCGAAGTAACAACTATTGGAATTCTTCGATAGTGATACCAAGAATTTTGGAAAAAATATTTTTGCAAGGGCCTATTGCTTTAGAAAAATTGCAAAGGAAATATTCTTCTTTAAACGGTGCTAAAATTGCATTGGAGTTCGATCCAATATCGACTTTTTCTTCTAGTAAGAATTTTTATAAATACCTAATGGGTATCGGCAAACGAGCTTGGCAAAAATGGGTTTCTGTAGATCATTGGTACATCTTATTTCAATTGCACCAAGAAAATTTTAACCCCTTTGAAGTTGAGCTTGGTAAGTTTATCGCTATCGAATCAAAGGCAGATAAATTTTGGGCTGACCCTTTTGTAGTGAGTGAGCACAATCAACATTATATCTTTGTAGAAGAGTATCCCTATAAAGATAAAAGAGGCCACCTTTCGGTGATCGTCTTGGACGAAAATGGAAAGTACTTGGAATCTGGGGATATTTTAAAAAGACCTTATCACCTATCTTATCCGTTTGTTTTCAAGCAAGATGACACCTATTATATGATGCCAGAAAGTCATCAAAATAAGACGGTGGAGTTATACAGATGCATTGAGTTTCCCTATAAGTGGGAGTTTGTAATTGATCTGATGACAGATATTATTGGAGCGGATGCTACGCTGTTTTTCCGAGATGATAAATGGTGGCTTTTCGCCAATGTAGATCCAACCGGAGGACAATCCAATAGTAGCAGTGAATTGCATTTATTCTTTTGTGATAATCTCTTTGCCCCATCTTGGCAGTCGCATCCTGATAATCCAATCAGCAGTGATTCAAAAGTATCGAGGCCGGCAGGAAAGATTTTTGAATTTGAAGGAAAGTTCTATCGACCGACACAAGAAGGGAATGGAGTATATGGTCGAGCCACTAATTTTATGGAAATAACAAAATGGACAGAGACGGATTATGAAGAACAGCTTTTCCAGAAAATAGAACCAAACTGGGATGAGGTCTCTTCTCGGACTCATACTTTTAATTTTAACCAACAAATCACGGTAGTTGATGGATTTAGCTATCGGAAGAAAAAAGGTGATTTCCTTAAAAACAAACCAAAGGTAACAGAGTTGTAGCATGTTTCAGGATATTTTTTTTAAGAAAAGTATCCTCCGCAACCAGAAAAAAAGAAAGAGAACTTATGTTATTTAACTCCCCCGAATTTTCAATATTCTTTTTAATAGTTTTCTGTATTTATTGGTTAATAAATAGCAAATTAAAATATCAAAACCTATTATTATTAGTTGCAAGTTATGTTTTTTACGCTTGGTGGGATTGGAGATTTTTGTCTTTAATAATATTTAGTTCCGTAATTGATTACACGATAGGACAGAAAATATACCAAGCTGATTTAGAAAAAGAAAGAAAAAGATGGCTCATAGCCAGTTTAATTTCAAATTTAGGTTTACTTGGTGTTTTTAAATATTATAATTTTTTTGCAGAGTCTTTTTCAGCGCTTGCCTTACAATTTGGTTGGCAAGCCGGTGATCTGACCTTAAATATTATTTTACCAATAGGTATCAGTTTTTATACTTTTCAGACATTAAGTTACACGATTGATATTTATAGAAAAAGTTTAAAACCAACAGAAGACATTATAGGGTTCTTCACTTACATTGCTTTTTTTCCACAGTTAGTAGCAGGGCCAATAGAAAGAGCATCCGATTTATTACCCCAAATTGTTTCCAAAAGAGTATTCGAAAGAACCTTGGCCAAAGAAGGGATCATCCAGATATTCGTTGGTCTTTTTAGAAAAATTGTAATTGCCGATACCTTAGCGGTATTTGTAGATCCGGTGTTTAATAATCCGGACATCTATAATTCAAGTACTTATATCTTAGCTGTTTTTTTCTATGCCTTCCAAATTTATTATGACTTTTCTGGTTACTCAGATATTGCTATAGGATCAGCTAAATTACTTGGCTTTAAATTTCGCCAAAATTTTGACACCCCTTATTTTTCAAAATCACTTACAGAATTCTGGAGGAAGTGGCACAAGTCTCTATCTTCTTGGCTTAGAGATTATTTATACATCTCTTTAGGAGGAAATAGAAAAGGGATTGTCATTACTTATCGAAACTTACTAATTACTATGTTGCTAGGAGGGCTGTGGCACGGGAGTCATTGGAATTTTATTATTTGGGGGGGAATTCATGGGCTTGTATTGAGTGTCGAAAAATACCTCTCCGCAAATAATTATTTCCCCAAGCTACGAAGCATAAAACTACTTGGTTGGCTGCTTACTTTTAGTATAGTACTATTTGCTTGGATATTCTTTAGATCGCCTGATCTTTATACCGCGATTGCGATCATTAATAGTATTCTCCAATTTGATTTTTCTATGCCCTTTATTTTAAAGATATCCGTTTTTATCAATACGCTGGTTGTCTTATCACTGGGAATAGCTTTTGATTTTTACTTGTACAAAAAGAAAATGCCTTTAGAAAATTTTGGAGCAAAATTCAGTACTCTTCAGCTAGTTGTTTTTATTACCATACTTATTAGCTTCATTAATTTATTTTATTCTTCCTCCAACAATTTTATTTACTTCCAGTTTTAATAGAAAATCTATGTCATTTAAAGATTTACTATATGTTTTGAAATTAGTATCCCTAGTATTGATACTAACCTTTGTAGTAGATAAGGTTATTTTCTCCGGCTTAAATCAAATTAGTGATCGAGTTTTTACAGGACAAAGCGTAGGAAAATTAAATCACTATTTAAAACTAAAAGATGATGTCGATTTAATAATATTCGGTAGCTCAAGGGCAAACCACAATATTGATCCATCATTAGTTTCAGCTAATGGTTTTAATATGGGATTAGATGGTAGGCGAATAGCTTATTCTTCAACTCTTGTAAAGTTACTAGCCTCGGATAAAAAGCAAACTTTGTTTTTTCAAATAGATCCTAAAAATGCTTTTGATCCATCTTATAAAGGAAGCGATGTAGATGCCCTAAATATTAAATACAATAGGAACAAAACCATAACAGAGGAAATCAATAAATTAAAGCAAAATAATTTTTTTCAATTTTTCTATTGGAGCATCGCTTACAACTCTAAAATATTTGGCGTTTTAAAAAACTTTTTAAAACCAAAGTACAACATTAAAAAATATGAAGGATACGATCCCATTTTCGTAAACAAAAATCAACTAAATATTTTTTTAGCAAAACTCAAAAAAACGAATAAGGAAGAGTGCCAAGATACTTTTGAGTTAAATCCTCTTTATGATTCCTATTTGGATGAACTCAAGTATTTCTGCGAGAAAAAGAATAAAAGAATAATCTTCTTCACTTCTCCTATATATGAAGTCAGATGTAAAAAAACCTTCAACCAGCTTAAAGCAGTAATGGACAAAAAGGACTTGACTTACTATGATTTAACCGGTTTTTTTGAGGAGAATAACTCGATAGAGTATTGGAAGGATGAAACGCATTTATCTAATAAAGGAGCAGAATTATTCTCCGTTAAGATTAAGGAAATCCTTGCGGAATGAAATCTGGGCCTAAGAGTATGTTCGAATGCGAAAAAAAGCGAAGATTAAAGAGCAGTAACTTTATACTATGGAAAAGAAAAAACTATTATTTTTAATTGGTTCTATAAATTTAGACGGAACAAGTATCTGGCAATTGACTTTGTGCAAATATTTGAATCCCGATCAATTTGATGTCAAAATTGTGGTCTTCACGAAGATATACCACAATGAACGAGTAGATCAGATGCTCGATCAACAATTTGCGCAAATTGAAGTACTCAACAGCCCAACTCATAAACTTAACCCCCTCTATTATCTCAAGCTGCGTAATGCTATAAAAAAATACAATCCCGATCTTATCGTTAATTCTAACTTACAACTTTCTTCGATAGTTCGAGTCATTGCAAAAACACTAAGCAAAAAAGACATTATAGTTTATCACCTTAACCTATCGAATGCCAAGACTATAATTCGACTTCAGGATGAGCTCACCCGTAATCTATCTATTGCCCATATCGGAGTATCTAAAGTGGTAGGGGAATCTGTTTTCAAGAATGCGCCGGAAAAGATTTTCTCCATAGGACATTCTACCGAAATCCATCAACTGCCAGTTGATAAAATGAAATATTTAGAAAAATTTGGATTACAGAAGGCTAATCGAATTTTTTTAAACGTTGGCAGATTGCAGCCGGTTAAGAATCAGGAAAATTTAATTCGAGCTTTTGCAGCTTATTCTAAAAATCATCCAGAAGATCGATTGATTATTGCAGGGTGGGGAAGTGAAGAGAAAAAACTTAAGGAATTAGTGAAGACGCTCGCAGTTGAAGACAAAGTTTTATTAGTTGGGGCCATTCATGATATATGGAACCTTTTTGCCATTGCTGATTTCTTCATCTTGACCTCTATTTCAGAAGGCTTTGGCATCGTACTTATAGAGGCCATGAGTTTTGGGCTTCCACTAGTTATCACAGACCTCAAGGTATTTGAAGAAATTGTGCAAGACAATGCGGTGCTCATCAATGGCTTTGATGCCAAAGGAATTCAAGAAGCATTTGATAAGACTAGTACTTTGAGTAAAGTAGAACTAGAAGATCTGTCGAAAAATTCTATCAACAAATTCAAAACTACTTTTGATCCCAATAGCATGACGAAGAAATACGAAAATATATTTTTAGAGATAATTGAAAAATAAACATGGAGTTATATTCAGTTACTCTCTATTATTTGGTTAGTGTTATTTTTCTCTTTTTGATCGCTTTTTTTATTAGAAGAAAAAAGGAACGGTTTGTTTTTTTTATAACCTGCTTTTTTTTCTTAACCCTCAAGTTTGTATTCATTATAATTAATGAGAATTTGGGTTTGTTCGACACCAAACTTGCAGGGCATGCTACACTGGTCATACACGAAAAATTTTCCCAAAGGGGCATTGAAATATTTCTAAATGGCAAAAGGGAAATATTTTTTAGTTTCGTTCCTCAGTTTCTTCTAAATTATGTGCAGTTAGAGTTTTTTGGTGCAAATCGATACACCCTCATATTTACCAATGCCCTGCTCACAACCTTCGCTGGAATTGGAGCTTATTTGGGGTTTAGAAAAATATTTGGATTCAGAATTGCGTTCTCTGCTTTATTCTTTTTGAATTTATATCCAGCAGCTATCAATTTTTCTATTTTTGGCCTTCGCGATCCCATTATTTATTTTGCACTAGCGATAAATATTGTTGCCTTTATCCGGTTAATGTATGGTGATTGGCTTAAAGCTCCCTTTTTTATTTTAATCACTTCTATTATTCTGTTTTATTCCAGACCAGAATTAGTGGCGTTTATTTTTAATCCCTACTTCTTACTTATTTTAATAAACCTTCTTCTTTTTTACAAAAAAATTAGGTCTCTCTCTGTTAAGATTTTTGTGACTATATTAATTGTGGTATTTTTCCTTCTTCCGATATTGGGAAGCTTATACGTCGGGTATAGATTTGTTGTTAGCAATATTGGGGACGTAGTATCGCCTACAGAAATATTAGAGATAAAAGCCCAAAGTAGATATGATCGTCCCAGCGGTTCTGGAATGTCTGGAAGTAATATTTTACCACCGAATATTTACAATATCTTGCCGTGGTATGCCAGGTGGATTGTACAAACTATTGGGATCATTATCATCCCATTTCCTTGGTTGGTTACCAGCATTTCCAAAGTATTGGCTTTTGGAGACTCCATATTCATTATGAGTTTTATGGCATTATTTATAAAATTTCATAAAAGATTTAAGTCCTTACTTAATCTTAACTTAATTATATTTTGGTTTACTTTTTTGATTTCCATCGTAATCATGGGGATGATCATAATCAATGCTGGAAATGCTTTCAGAATGAGGTTAGCGATCGCGCCTTATTTAATTATACCCGTTGCGATTTATATTGGAATGTACTTTGAACAAAGAAAATTTAAAACTGCGCCTTATGAATCTTAGCTTATCAAGACTCCTCTATTTTTTATCTGTTTTACTTTTTCTGCCTTTTTTTTCCGCCTGCCAAAAAAAGAATTCTATGCAGAATCTTGCACCTGTTTTTAATTCTGTAACGGATTTAAAGAATTCTTCTAATAGTTTTCAAGCATGCTATCTACTGGATTTAAAAGGTATGTTTATTCTTACCTCAAAAAACGAAGAACTTATAGATGACTTTTTGATAGTCCAACGGAATGATAAAAAAATTTACATCAGAGAAGAATACCAAACCAAAGGAATTATCCGACCGGAATGGTTTGGAGCAAAAGGCGATGGAAAAAAAGATGATTACCAAGCCTTCGTAAAAGCAATAAAAAAAGTAGCTGAGGTAGAGGGGACTTTAGTCACGGGCGCTAAAAAATACCATTCTAGCAAGCCCATAACTTTCCCCAATGCCCCCCGAATAAAAAATTGTGACTGGATGGGCAATGGAGCTGTTTTAGATAATGAAATAATCATTAGTGGTCAAGATGTAACAATAAGAGATTTAAGTGTAGAAAACAGCCCGGGAAATGGATTCTCTTGGTTCAGAGGACAGGGGGGATACTTTTATAATCTAAAAGCATCTGGCTGCAAGAAAGCAGGTTTTCTTTTGGGAGGAAAAAAAGGCGCACAAGTTGCATGGGCCTGTTTCCATTCATTGGTAGCTAAGCATAATAATGATGGTTTCATCTTGGATGGTAGCCACGTCAAAAATTGGGTAAATGCCAATATCTGTGATGCCTTTATTGCTAGAGCGAATTCTAGATATGGCATTTACCTAACAAGCAAAGCGAATTATAATACTTTTAATGGCCTTCATTGTGAAGGGAACGGCAAAGAAGATGAAAATGTTCCTGCTATGTATATCGATCGATCTAGAGACAATGTTTTTGTTGGCGGTCAATTGGTTACCAAAAAACAAACGGTGTCTTCCGTAGTTGTGGATAGGGGAGCCAATAATGTATATGTTGGCGGACGTTATGTTGCTGGAAACAACACCAGTAAAAAAGCCATTGATGCACCAAGGTCAAAAATCGAAATGTCCCGCCAAGTTATTCGAAAACCCAAAAAAGGAGCAATAGATGACTTTTAATAGTTGTACCCAATTTTATTTTTTAGCTATCCAAAATTTAGGTCCTAACAAAATCTAGTTTTCGGCCACAAATTACAAACATGCATATACTTATTATAGGGGGAAATGGATTTATTGGATCCCATTTGGCAGATAAATTATTAGAAAACAATCACCATGTTTCCATCCTCGATGTTTCAAGAGACCCTTTCCGAAGAGAAGTTCCTGAGATCCGCTATTTCTATGGCAGATTAGAAGAAGAAGGCCTTATTAAAAAAGCACTCAATGGCGTCGATGCTGTTTTTCATTTAGTAAGTACGACTTTCCCAAGTATCTCCAACAAAAACATGGTTTACGATATAGAAAGCAATTTGATTGCTACCGTCAACCTTTTAAATAATATGGTAAAAAATGATGTAAAACGCATTATTTACCTTTCTTCCGGGGGAACCGTTTATGGGCCGCCCAAAACTTATCCTATTCCTGAAGATCATCCACTCAATCCAATTAGCTCTTATGGAATTGTAAAAGTAGCCATCGAAAAATACCTAAAGTTATTTCAAGGTTTACATGGAATCAGTCCCTTGATTTTTCGCCCTTCCAATGTATACGGCCCGCGCCAGAGGTATACTAAAATGCAAGGAGTAACCGCTCATTTTTTATACAATTTCCTACAAGATAAACCTGTCAACATTTGGGGCGATGGTTCCTCTACCAAGGATTATATCTACGTAGAAGATGTGGCAGAAGCTTTGGTAAAAGGAGTAGAAGGAGACCTCACCGGCGTTTTTAATATTGGCTCCGGAGAAGATTGCAGCATCAATGATATTGTGGCAGGCATTCAAAAAACAACGGGAGAAAAACTACGTGCCATCTATGAACCCTCCAAAGCATTTGATGTTCAAAAAATGCAATTGGATATCAAATCCATTATGGCCAATATTGACTGGAAGCCGACGACCTCGATGGAAGAGGGTTTGAAAAAACAATTTTTATGGATGAAGGAAATAATGGAGAGTCCTGTATCTTAAATTTTATAAAAAATAAATTGTGTCTTTAAAAATTTTTCACATTACTGGTAATACTGCTTATGGCGGTACTACTTTTTATAGCAAATCCTTAGTCGAAAAAGCCATTCAGGATGGATGTGAAGTCCATTATGAAACCAGTCAGGCTGAAGTGGTAGAAGAATACAAAGATCTTCCGGCGAAGATTGTTTCTATCCCAGAGCTTGATCGGCCACTTCATCCGATCAAAGATTTTATTACCATTTTTAAATTGTATCGTTACATCAAAAAGGAAAAGTTTGACATCGTTCACAGTCATACTTCCAAAGGTGGATTTGTGGGGAGAATCGCAGCTAGATTGGCCGGGGCCAAAGCAGTCGTACACACGGTGCAAGGTTTTGCCTTCCACGAACACTCCGGGATATTGGCTACTTTTTTTTATAAAACACTCGAGCAATTTGCAGGACTCTTTTGCAATGCCATGATTTTTGTAAATACCCATGATTTGGATTTTGCCATTGAAAAGAACATTATTCCAAAAGAAAAAACAAACCTTATCTACAACGGAGTAGCCCCGAAGAAGGTTCAGGTCAGTGAAGAAGAGCGACAGGTTGCTCGGCAACAAATTCGAGAAGAATTTGCATTGCCACAAGATGCTTTTATTGTTGGATCCATTGCTCGTCTTTCTCCGCAGAAAGGAATCTCTTATTTGATAGATGCCATTCCTCCATTATTTGCAAAATATGAAAATCTTTATTTTCTAGTAGTTGGTACCGGTATCTTAGAAAAAGAATTGCACGAGCAAGCCAAGAAATTAAACATCGGGGAAAGATTGATTTTTGCAGGTTATCGTACAGACAATACTCGCTTACTCAATTCCTTAGATGTCTATATTCTACCTTCTCTTTGGGAAGGATTTTCCCTTAGTTTGCTAGAAGCAATGGCGGTAGAATTACCCATCGTTACCACTTCTATCAAGGGCAATCGCGAAGCGATTAATTCCTCTTGTGGAATTTCCATTTCGCCAAAATCGCCCAAGGAAATTGAAACCGCTATAGCCAAATACTTGGATGATCCAACTTTCCGAAAAAACATGGCGGCTAGTGCAAAACAAAAATTCATGGAGGAGCATACTCCGGAACACATGCTGCAGCAAACGGATGAGCTTTACAATCGACTTTTGAAAAGAAAAAAACACTTGGTTTAAGTGGCCACCAAATTAGCTTCCTAAAACGACTTCAATAATTGATTCTGTAATTAATATCCCTAATGTCAAAGTTTAAAAAAATAAACTTCATCGTCATCGGACCCGGAAAATCTGGGACTAGTTGGATGTACAACATTCTAAAAAACCATCCGGATGTTTGTATATCTTCTTCTAAAGAGACCCTCTATTTTGAAAATTATTATGACAAAGGAGAAAATTGGTACCACCATTTTTTTCAGCCTACTAAGAGCGGCCAGGTTTTAGGAGAAATTTCTAATACTTATATTTTTGACGCCAAAGTTCCAGAAAGAATTGCCAAATACGATTCTCAAATCAAATTGATTACAAGTTTAAGGAATCCGATAGATCGAACTTTTTCTCATTATTTGTACATGTTAAGAGTAGGAGAGGAAAAAGGAACTTTTGATGAAGTTTTAGCAAAAAGACCCGACCTTATTCACCGAGGTAGTTATGCTAAATTACTCAAAGAGTATGATGCATTTTTTGACAGGAGTCAAATCTTAGTTTTACTTTTTGAGGAACTCAAAAATGATACAAATGCTTACGCCAGAAAACTATTAGACTTTCTTTCCTTAGACCATGTTTTATCTGATGAATTATTAAATGAAAAAGTTTTGGTTGCAGGCAAAGCACGGAATCCTTTGTTGTCAAGTGTGGTTAGTAAATTGGCACATTTTGCCAGAGAATCTGGTTATCCAGATCTTGTGACCAAAGTAAAGTTTAATAAAAATGTGACGAAGTTTTTTTATAAAGATTTCAAAAAAGGAGAAAAGCCTAAGCTGACCCTAGCCCAAAGAGAAAATCTGAAACAGCTTTTTTACGAAGATGTAGAAAAATTATCAGACCGACTCCAAAAAGATATGATCCAATACTGGAATTTTTAAAATAAAGGAATTAGAGTTTACTGTTTTCTAAATCCTTAAATCCCTTTTAAATTGTTGCCAAATTATGTTATTGCAGGTGCCCCCAAAAGTGGTACCACTTCTATATTTCATTGGTTGAGCCAGCATCCAGAAGTCTGTGCTTCTTCTCGTAAAGAAGTTCAGTTTTTTATGGATCGAGATTCGTCAGTATTTCACCCAGAAGCCAATTTTATAGATCACGGCATCTCGGCTTACCATCAATTTTTTACCGCCTTTGATGACAAACGCCATCGGATTGCCATCGAGGCTACACCAGGGTATATTTACCAAAAAACGGCGATAACGGCTTTTGCAAAAGAACTGCCTCAAACACAAATCATCTTTATCCTTCGCGAACCTGCTTCTCGTTTGTATTCGATTTATCGTTACTTCACACAAAATAGGGGAGAGCTGGATCAAAATATTTCCTTCCGAGAATTTATACAAAAAATAAAAGATAAAGACGAAGATCTACAATGGAATGAATTTCTTCGTGATGGAATTATGCACGGTGCATATATGGAGTATCTTCAAAAATGGATCGATGCATGTGGTAAAGATCGAATCATTGTTTTGCCTTTTGAAGACATCGCCAAAGATGAAAAGGCGTTCACAAAAAAACTAGCGACCAGTTTGGGAATTGACGATGCCTTCTACGAAACTTTTGAATTTCAATCCCAAAATAAAACCGTACAGATCAACAATCAATTGATCCACAAAATTGCCAGAGTGGCCAGCGCGGCGGTGCCTTTCGGACCGATAAGAGATACGCTTAGAAATACTTATTTCAAAATAAATGGAAAGTCCCAGCATAAAAATAAAGACGAGGAAGTCCAAAGTGTTTTAGAAGAGCTTCGCGCTTTCTATCAGCCCTACAATAAATCTTTATCTCAAGTTTTTAACTTAAAGCTCAATGGCTGGAAATAATAAAATCTTATTGACTGGAGCTACTGGTTTTTTGGGTAAGTATGTCTACCAAAAACTATCTGAAGGGGCAAGCGAAATTTATGCACTTGGACGGACGCCTGTCGGATCAAACGATATTGCAGCAGATTTTTTAAAGAATGATTTCTTACTCCCTGCTGTTCCTTTTTCGAAAGTGATTCACTTAGCCGGCAAAGCGCATGTTTATCCTCGAACCGAGGAAGAAAAACAGGCTTTTCATCAGATCAACTTTCAAGCAACGGTTCGTTTACTAGAACAACTATCCGCTAATAAAACCTTACCAGAGGTTTTTATTTTTGCAAGTACGGTGGCCATCTATGGCACAGATACAGGAACTCTCCTAAAAGAATCTCAAACTAAAGAACCGATTACTCCTTATGGTATCAGTAAGTGGAATGCAGAAAAAGCCATCATTGATTGGTGTGATAATAATGGCGTCAAATATGCAATTTTAAGACTACCGCTTATCGCTGGCGCCAATGCGCCTGGAAATCTCGGTAACATTAAAAAAGCCATTCATAGTGGATTGTACTTTAGCATCAAAGAAAATACTGCTCAAAAGAGTATTGTCTTAGCTACAGATATCGCCAAGTTAATGGCTGACTATTCTTGGACCCAATCCGGAATTTATAATCTCACGGATGGCATCCATCCAACTTTTAATCAAGTAGAACAAGCCATTGAGAAAGCGCTGGGTACAAAAATTAAATTAAACTTACCCTTAAGTCTGGTTAATCTTCTTGCACTTGTTGGCGATATGGCCAATACCCTAAAACTACCTTCCCCTCTCAACTCTAGTGTAGTTAAAAAAATGACTTCGTCGCTAACATTTAATGACGATAAAGCTCGTAAAGAATTGGGATGGAATCCCAACCCAGTTTTACCCTTCATAGAAAAACATATTTAAATCATGAAATCATTTGACCTTCATCATTTTATTGGCAAAGCTATTACGGGGAGATCCGAAAGTCTTTTTAGCCAAGACCTAAAAACCAACCACTCCACCCTACAAGAACGCATTGACAATCAATCCGTTCTTGTAATTGGTGGAGCAGGAACCATCGGTTCTTCCTTTATCAAAGCCATTCTTCATTTTGCGCCATCCAAACTTTATGTCGTCGATACCAATGAAAATGGCTTGACGGAATTGGTAAGAGATATCCGAAGCTCGGTAGGACTTAATGTTCCTAATGATTTAAAAACGTATCCCATCAATTTTGGAGATCCTGTTTTCGAAAAAATCATTCGAAATGAAGGGCCCTTTGATATCGTAGCCAACTTTGCGGCGCACAAACATGTCCGGAGTGAAAAGGATCACTATTCCATAGAAGCGATGGTTCATAATAATGTGATCAAAGCGAAAATTTTACTTGATCTTTTAATCGAGTTTCCTCCTAAGCATTTCTTTTGTGTGTCGACCGACAAAGCGGCCAATCCAGTCAATGTTATGGGCGCTAGTAAAAAATTGATGGAGGATGTGATCCTTGCCTACTCGCAAAAAATTCCAATTTCTACCGCTCGATTTGCCAATGTTGCTTTTTCTAATGGAAGCCTCTTATTTGGCTTTTTAGAACGCATGATGAAAAAACAACCGCTGTCTTCTCCTTTGGATGTCAAAAGGTATTTTGTATCCCCAGAGGAATCTGGTCAACTCTGTATGCTCGCTTGTATCTTGGGTAACTCCGGAGAGATTTTCTTTCCCAAATTGGATGCTGCCCACATGAAAACTTTTTCTTCTATCGGCACGGCCATGCTTAAAGATTTTGGGTTTGAAGCCGATCTTTGTGAGAACGAACAAGAGGCCAGAGAAAAGGCACTAGCTTTAACTCCGGAGAGTACTTCCTATCCGGTCTATTATTTTGCATCAGATACCTCTGGCGAAAAGCCTTTCGAAGAATTTTTTACCGATACAGAAGAAACGGACTTAGAACGATTCAGCCAATTGGGAGTCATCAAAAATGCTCCTAAAAAGAATTTGGGAGACATTGAAATCATGTTCAACAAATTGGAAAAAGCGTTTGAGAAAGATAGCATCTCTAAGCAAGAGGTAGTTGATATCATTGGTAATTTCATTCCTAATTTTAAACACATTGAGAAAGGTAAAAACCTTGATCAAAGAATGTAATTCACTAGCATGTATAATTTTACAAAAAGAATAATCGACATTTTGATTTCAGCTTTTACGCTGATTTTACTTTCGCCATTACTCATTCCTATTGTCATTTTACAAAAATTGACTGGAGAAGGAGAAATTTTTTATTTCCAGAAAAGAATTGGTTATAAACGAAAATATTTCGACATCTGGAAATTTGCGACGATGCTAAAAAATAGTCCTAACATGGGAACGGGCTCTATCACTTTACGCAACGACCCACGGGTAACTCCGATGGGGAAATATTTGAGAAAGTCAAAACTCAATGAAATTCCACAAATCATCAATGTGCTCATTGGCGATATGAGTATCGTTGGGCCACGGCCTTTGGTCGATCGAACTTTCCAGGCTTATAGTGATGAGGTACAAAATCGGGTCTATGATTCTAAGCCAGGGATTACTGGTATTGGATCTATTATTTTTAGAGATGAAGAGCTCTTGATCTCCAACTCCGATTTGGAACCACATGAGTATTACGCTAAATCCGTAGCTCCCTATAAAGGCGCTCTGGAAATGTGGTACCAAGAAAATAAATCTACTTGGGTCGACCTCAAATTAATCTTCTTAACCGCTTGGGCTATTGTTTTTTCTAAAAGTGACTTACACTATAAAGTGCTAAGCGATTTGCCCGCTCGCCCCAAGGAATTACAAGCTGTCGAAGCCTGACCTATAATTTATCTTATGTTAAGTAGCTTTTGGGCAAAATCATTTTGAATAAACCCTTTGTACATTCATGACTCCCGAAATCATCTGGCGCTACCTACATTTTATCGCTATTTTTGGTGTTGTGGGAGCACTGACTGTTGAGCATTTACTGCTAGAAAAACAAATGAGTCGCAAAGCCATTAATCGCTTAGTAATGGCCGAAAAATAAGTTCCTCATTTTGGGTCGATAATTTTTAATCAAGACGAGTTGAAAAACGTAGGCATAGCCCAGCTATGACGAGGCTTTTCAA
>CAYQRA010000053.1:0-16011 GCA_964419315.1 uncultured Saprospiraceae bacterium
GTCACCGTAGCTTTGGCTACGAAACAAAAAAGGAGCTTCGTCTTGATTGCCAAGCCCGTCTGGCCAGCCGGACAGGCACTTATCAATAAGTTCATCACGACTTTTTAAACAACTTCTTTCTATTTTTCTAAATTAAAAAGTCAATTCTTGAGTAGTAAATCTATTATCAGGAACCAGTACCTCCTCACCTCTGGTCACTCCCTTTCCAATACCAAATTCCAAAACTCAAAATAAAAAACCCTAAGACTCCCCAAGTCCATTTTGGCCAAACAGAAGGTCCTTGCAAACTTTCCATATTCCCCATCCCCACAAAAGCGGCCCAGTAAAAAGGATGCGCTTCACGGTCGCGGCAATTACCGAGGTAATTTATTTTGCTCTGCTGTATAGCCAAATCTTTTCGGACACCTTGGCTTAGTTGCTCATAAAAAGCTTTCATCAAACGAGCAGCTTTGTCATCACTTACGCGCCATAAGGTGGTAAGGATACTCCGCGCACCAGCATAAGAAAAACCACGCGCTAAACTAATGATGCCTTCTCCTCGTTGCATCTCTCCGACACCAGTTTCGCAGGCACTGAGGACGACCAAATCGGCAGGAAGAGAGAGTTCGTATAATTCCCGAGCGTATAATTTTTCTTGCCCACTAATTTCTGGATTTTCTGTAAACGCTAAAAAAGAAAAATCCCCAGATCGGTCATTGGCTTTGGCATGAGTGGCCAGATGCAGAATTTGATATTGGCCCGCTTGTTTTATAAAATGCTCCTTGGTTGCGTCTGCAGCAGTGAGTGCCAACCCGCCCCAAAGTTGTGCGATATACTGAGCTTCTTCTTGGTTGTGTTGCAGAGCTGCCAAGCCAGCAGATCGGGTTCGGGAAGCAATGGGGGAAGCATCAAATGCTGGAGCGATAGCAAGCAAAGAATTGGGGGCAATCAACTTATTCTTTTTTTCCAATAGGGCCTTCCACCAACTGGTCGAAAAAGCATAACTGATCGTATGGTGATGTAGCAAATAATCATAAGTGCGATAAGCCCCCACTCGCTCAGGCGACCGAACAAGTAGCGCTTCAAAAGGCAAATATCCCAGCGCTCCATCTGCAATGATCGTAAGCTCCCGAGGTAAGTCCTCCGCAAAGGGAGCAAGCAAATGCTCATATAATTGCCGAGAAGATTCTACATGATTTTTTCCAATACGCGCCTCTCGATTTCCAGCGCCATAAGCTTCCACGGATGTTCGCCATTGACTAACTAATTGGTTTAAAGAAAAATCCATTGCGACCTGCTTTACTTGGAAGTTCTCTTTCTGAATAAGAAAAATAAAGAGGCTAGAATCTCCGACAAAATATTGTAAGACTCCTTGATCGTCTGTCAATAATTCGTTTTGAATTTCGGTGACTTGAATGGTATTTTTTTGGTGCCGGAGTTGATAATAATCGGGGTGATTTTGTTGTAGAATCTGGAGCAAGGTATCATAGGTACTTTGCAGGGCAAAGAGTTCTCCATTGAGGCTTACCAATTGACTGTCTAAACCTTCCCCTTCTTCCTCGGCGGCAAAAATAGATTGATCAATTTCAGAGATCGCCTGATTTAGATTTTTTTCTTGCGTCAATAAACTATCAGGAAGTCCGGTATAATGAGCGGCTTTGGTTTTTTGTAGTGCGTCTAGCAAAAGCAGAGCACGGCTTTCTTCTGCTAAGACATAAGCTTGGTGAACGTATTTTTCTTCCGCATTGGCTGCGGCCAAAAGCAACTTACACTCGATGGCTTTTTCGAAGGTCTCGTAATTTTTTTCCAGCCAAGTTTCTTTAGATAAATCGCCGTGAAATTGTTGTCGCTTTTTTTGCCAAAAAGTTAAAGCTGCTTGATAATTTTGATCCGCTTGATGAAGTAAATCTTCGCGAGGTGCTTTTTTATATTCCGCTATAAAAATCTCGGCTTGCAACACTTGTAAATTCGCCCAAGCTTTTAATCTAAATCCATTATTACTTTCCGCAACTTTCGTCGTATCTGAAAAGACAATGGCCATTGCTTCTTGCATCAATTGATTGGCCTTTTCGTAATGCCCTAGATACAAATGAGTATTGCTGAGGTGGTATAAAATATTATTGTGGGTTTCCCAACTAATGTTGGGATTGGACTGAGCGAGGTTTTGGGCGAGTTTGAGGTGGTGTAGAGCTTGGCGGGGGTTGCCATTGGCTTGGTGGACTTCTCCTATCACTCGCAAATTTTTTATAATCCCAAAATCGTTAGCAGGGAGAATTTTCCTTTGAATATCTAATGCTTTATTTAGATATTCAAATGCCTTAGCAAAATCCTTTTCCATCCAATAAAGGTTACCGATATTATGATTTAATATAGCAATAGAAATATCATCCTCCGCTCCATTTTTTTCAAGTATTTTCTTTGCTTCTAAATAATAATATTTAGATTTCTTATAATCTTGAACATAATCATACAAAACACCCAAATTATTGAAATCATAAGCAACTTCAAAATGATTTTCTCCATAAATATTAATATCAATTTCTAAAGCTAAAATACTGATTTGTATCGCCTTTTCATACTCTCCATTTATCCCATAACATATCCCTTTATTTAAATACACTCTACTCAGGTAAACCTGACTTTCTGGTAGTAACTCCTTATATATAGCAATAGCTGTATCATAATACATAATTGCTAATTCTACTTGATCAGAATAATCATAGTAAAGCCCCAAGTTGGCATACCCTTCTCCGACAGAGATACTTTGCTTAGGAAAGTTTTTTTGCCTAAGATCAAGACATTGTTGAAAATATTTTTTTGCTGCCTCATATTCTCCTAATCCGATAGATACACTTCCTAGGTTATTATAAATTTTCGCTAATAACGTATCTGATTCTTTAACTTCTACGTGAAAAAGATTTAAGGCTTTTTCTCCTAGACTAAATGCTGCTGAGAAATCTTCTAATTTCTCATATTCTGAAACCTGATCCAATAACTCCTCTACTTTAGACACAGAACTTAAACCCTGACCAATAACAACATTGCACAACATGAATATTTTAAGAATAATTAAAAGATTAGTTTTTCTCATAGCATAGTAAATTAAGAATAATTCAAAAACAATCACTTTAAAATAACAATACTTATTCTTTTTTTTGTAATTATAGAAATAAAAAAGAACTTTTAAATCAGCCTAAACATTAAACCCATGCCATTTGAAATATTCCAATCCCCCAAAAACAAAAAATTCTATTTCAATCTAAAAGCAAGAAATGGTCGTATCATTCTAAGCAGCCAAGCCCATGATACGCTACCTGCTTGTAAGGATAATATCCTTATTGTCCAAAAAAATGGGACGGACTCTGTAGCCTTCATCCGCAAAAAAACCTCCTCCCGCAAGCACCACTTCCAGCTCCAATCCACTAGTCTACAAATCCTTGGGAGGAGTCAAATGTATACCCGTAAAGCTAGTATGGAGAAAGGCATTCGCTCGGTGATGACCAATGCGCCGAAGGCACGGATAGTAGATTTGACCAATGAGCAAGAGGGAAAAAGGGGAATAAAAAAATAAGTCGCTTTTTGTTGAGCTATCTACTCGTCCTAAACCTTCGCTGGTGGTACAAAAAAGAACCAGCACGATCACAGCAGATGATGCACTGGTTCCACACTTGTAAAGGTTTAGTTGTAAATACTAGCGTATAGTTCTTTTTGTTCGTAGGGTTTGAGAGCTATGACTACCCTAAGGATATAAAAAAAAGGCTTGGGTAACCTTAGTTACCAAAACCTTTACTTTTACATTTTTTGTTGTTGGGCTGTGAAATTGTTGTAAAATAGATCAATGACTTGTAAGGAAATCTGCTGTCTATTTTTTTAAACAAATTTTTAAATAACCGCTACTACTACTCTATTCCTTTAGGGGAAAAAAAGTAACCTATCTTATTTCATTTTTTTTAAAATTTCTTGGGCGGCTACTTTTTTAAAGTCCTCTGGAGATTGGATCAATAATTCCAATTGCTTTTTCGCAGCGGGCTTTTGTTCGCTTTGGAGATAAGCCAGCGCCAAGTACCACCGGCATTGTGCGCCATAGAGTGGATCTTCTACAAAAGCAGCAAGTACGGGGATGGCCTGATCAAATTGGGCTAAAGCCATCCTACTAATGCCTTGTGCCAAGGCGATCTTAGCATCTTCATTATTGGGAGCCGCAGCGGCAAATAGTTCGAGTGCTTGGGTATAGTCTTTTTGAGCATAGGCAATACTAGCGGAGGTCAATAAATCTTCGTTTCCTCGGTTGCCAAAGGTGAGATCATAAGGGGTAAAATGGCTGGCATAAATAATGTTGGATGGAACGCTAGCTTCTTCTTTTTGTAAAAAGTAAAAGCCTGCTATAGCCAAAGCGATCAATAGCGCCACGGATAAAGCCCAAAAGCCTTTTTTGCTTTTAACTGTATTTCCAATGGGAATCCCTTTTTGCCCAGCTTTGCGAATTCGTGCTTTGATCACTTCTTCTCCCATCCCTTCTACCAGCTTCATCGCTTCTTTTTGAGCCAGCACCTCTCGTCGCAAATCAGGATCATTACTGATGGCAGTTTCAAAGGCTTTCCTTTCCGCTTTAGGCATTTTATCCCATATATACCGATCTATGTTGTCTTGTTTCTGGAGCGTCATTTCAATTAGATTAGTTAAACTTTTTCAAAATAATGCTCAAAAAATAAATCCTTCTGCTGCTTCCATTTTGCCCAATTAGCTCGCATTGACGCTCGTGAAAATTGGTTGCTCCCATTGAGTCACTTGCGGTCAAAATTGAAAGGTTATTTTTTAAGTCGTGTCAAACTTTAATATAGAAGTTGTTTTAAATGAAAAATTTCATTTAAAATAATTTCCGAAAAGAATCCGTGTTCATCACCAATTCTTTAAGCTTCTTCATACATTTATACTTTTTGTTTTTAGCTACCTGAACACTCGAAAAATGAAGTTGTTCGCGTATTTCTTCCATCCGAAGTTGTTCGTAATAGTAGGCCACTAAAACGGCCTGACAATCTGGACCGAGGGCTTTTATTGCTTCTTCCAAGAATTCGTGCTTTTCAGTGGTAATTAGGTTTTCTAATTGCTCCGCAAGCACTGGGACATCATGTGCCTCTTCTTCTAAGGGAACCTCTCTTTTTTGCTTTTTGAGCTTTTTCAACCAAAGATTCCTACAAATCGAAAAGATATAAGCTTCTGTCTTTAAGTCCTCCGGAACCCGTTCTTGACGGATCAACTTATAAAAAGCGAGGAGTGCATCTTGAAAAATATCCCGAGCTTCTTCTTCGGAACCATTATTCTTTCGAATATGACCGACTACTTTTATATAAAGCAAACCATATAAGTACTCAAAAGCGGCTTCGTTGTCTGCTGCAACAGTTGACCTCAAGTGTTCTATGATTGCTCGGTCCGACATTTTCTCCATGCGTCTATAAACTTATTCGATTAATGCGTAAAAGGTAATCACTAAAAAGTAAAAAAAGTTAAAAGCCTTGAATTTCAACGGAATATATAAAGAACTTATCAAAAAAACTGATTTCCGTGATTACCTTTTGTTAGGTAATAGAATACAATAAAAAGGAATTTTCGCAGCAGAATTCAAAGATTCCTTATAAAACTGAGTATGCACGGAGCATTCCAGTATTTTTTTACTTAACTTATTTTTTATAAAAAATTTAATACCATGAAAAAGAATTCACTTGTAAATGGGCTTTTACTGCTTTTCTTATTGCTAAGTAGTACTGTAACCTATGCAAATAATGGACAAAGAATCACTTTGGGCAACTGGGAAAACCCAATGACTATGCAAACTGTTGATTTTGGCCATATCATGACCGTATTGCTCCCGGAGTCTCACCTCCTACATGTAAACCTAAAAATTAGAACGGCCAGAACTACCTATAACGAGAATCCTGATTTCTACCTTGGCTATACTTTTGGTCAATATGAAGACCTCCTCGCGGGGCCATTTACCATGGCTGATTTTACAGGCACTTTTATGTACGACGAAAACGGGAATTTTGTTCTTGACAATAATGGAGATCCCATCGAGCTCTTAGAAATGGCTTTCCCTTTATTTCTCGATTTTAGCGATAATTGTACTTACGAGGCTGACAGGAATGGCATTTTCGAAATTCCCGTAGAAATTTCGCTTCTCATGAGAGATAAAAATGGAAGTTTTATTCCTTATCCAATAATGGAACATCCCCTATTGTTCCCCTTGAACTTATTTGAAGAAACAACCTTCCCTTACCCTCTACCTCTTTTCGAAGCAGATAAATATGTCGATTGTGATAATTGGCCAGGCCCAGAACCAATCAACCGAGTAGCGGCAGAAGCAGCAGAACAAGAAGCGTCAGAAACAGAGTTTACCTTGCTTCCGGAGGGTGTCCATCCTAATCCATTTGTAGATCAATTTTCTTTGGTTTATCGTTTAGAAAAAGCAGAAAAGGTCCACCTTCGTTTAATCGATAGTAGAGGAAAAGTGGTCTATGAAAAACAAAATTTTTATAAAGAGGCGGGCTTACACGAGGAGATCTTAGAACTGGCAGAACTCCTTCCTGGATTGTATTTTATTCAATGGAGTACGAGTAATGACCTAAAGACTTCTTCGGCTGTTAAATTATAAATCTCTATTCTTATAAAACTAACTACAATTATCACTTTGCAATTCTTCTTAATTTAAATAAGAATTGCGAAGTGATATTCTTTTCCCTATACTTGTTTTTCTTCCCCAGCTATTTTTTATTGCACACTATAATACCTACCTAGCAAATTAAAAACCAACTTGTTGTTTCTAAAGAACATCAAGCATTTATGTCAAAACTACAAAGCTCCAACCTATGAACTTTAGGCAAAAAAAGTTTACGCTATGGATGTTACTCCTCCTTCCCTGTTTCTTGATCGCACAGAAAAACAATACCACAGATAGCCTTTTATTAAAAAAAGAAGGAGAAGCACTTCTTCTAAAATCGGATAATGCAGAAAGTAATGAACTTAATATTCAATATCTGCAAGAGGCTTTAGAAAAATTTCAGAGCATCTCGGACGAAGCCAACACTTTGATATGTTACAATAAGTTAACCACAGCTTTTTATTTCAGTAAAAATTATTTAAAATATCAAGACTATTCTCTTATCGCCTTAAAATATGCCCAAAGCAATTTCGAACAAAGTGACACTTTACATATTTATGCCCAAAGCAATCGTGCCCTCTTTTTTATTTTCAAAGAGGACTATGGTAAAGCGCTTGAATTATTAAAAAAAAATCTAGATATCCTTACCCAAAATTCCGTAGACTTTATGGCTAGAGTTGAGATCAATAATATTGGTTTTATTTACCAGCATTACATTGGAGATTTTGAAAGGGCTTTGCAGTATTATAGTAAAGCTCAAAATATTAAGGACAACTTATCTGCCTATAACCAAAGGCAAACCGTTAATCTCTATTCCAATATTGGCTATTGTCTGAAAGAAAAACAATTATTAGATTCGGCTTATCTCAGTTTTCAAAAAGCCCTTACCTTTTTAGACCAACTAGAAACTATAGAATATGACAAGCAGATCGAATGGTATTGCTACCAAAACATAAGTGATATCTATCTACAAAAAGGGAATAAAAAACGATGCCTCGAATATGCTCATAAAGCTTTAAAACTCATCGAAGCATACCCTTCTATCTGGGATCCACAATTGACTTATGAGACTTTCGGTAATTTTTATCTAGCAGAAAAAGACTATGAAAAAAGCATCGCTTTTTATAGCAAGGCGATAGAAGCAACTCGTGGCAATCCAGAGGTACACAAGCCGGTAAATGCCGCCACACTCCTAGCGGAAGTTTTGAGCAAAACCAAAAAACATACGGCCGCTTTGGATACCCTCCAATCGGTCTTACAAATCATCGCGCCAGATTTTAAAAACCCAGCAATTGACACTTACCCGGAGATGGAATCTATTGTGCACAAAAAAAGTGGACTAGACATCATCACAAGCAAAGCGAACATTTTTTATAATCGCTACCTGCAGCACAAAGATCAGAACGATTTGGTAGCAGCCATGGAACATTATCAATTGGCTTCGCAGATCATCAATAGCCTCCGACAATCTTTCTCTGAGGAAGGTTCCAAATCTTTGTTAGCTAAAAAGTCAGTAAAGCTTTATGAAAATGCGATTGAAACAGCCTTGGCATTGCATCAAAATACGGAAGAAGAACAGTATCTCCAGCAAGCATTTCTATTTGCAGAAAGCAATAAATCGGTCTCCCTATTAGAGTCCATCAAGAAAAACACTGCAATGGGTTTTGGTAATATTCCTCAAGACTTACTCGATCAGGAAAAAGAATTTAAAAGTGATTTGACCTTTCTAAAAAAACTAATTTACTTGCAGAAGCAAGACCATAGTTCCGAAGATTCTCAAAAACTAAAAATCTTAAACGCCCAACTCTTCGAGGTCAAAGAAAAGCACCAAGATTTTTTAGAAATGTTGGAGAAAAAATTCCCTAAATACCACGAGCTAAAATACCAACCTCAGTTGGCCAGTGTGCAGCAAATCCAACAACAACTCTTGGACGATAAAAGCATTTTATTGGAATATTTTGTAGGGGAAAAAAACATCTTCCTCTTCTGCCTGAGTCAGCAAGAGCACCGAGTATTCAAGATCACCAAAACACCACAAATCCTAGAAAGTTTCGCTTTCTTACAGGACATCATCAGTCATCCACCAACAGGCCAAACCTATACCACCGAACTGGCACTATTCAACAAACATGCGCCCTATTTATTTGAAGAATTATTAGCTCCTTGTCTTCCTCTTTTTTCACAAGGCATCGAAAAGTTGATCATCGTTCCTGACGATTTCCTTAATTATTTACCCTTCGAAATTCTCAACAGCGCTTCTTCACCAGCAGCGGATACCGACTATTCACTAGCAAAGCAGCAATACCTTTTTGAGGATTTCCAAATCAGTTATAATTTTTCTGCTTCTCTCCTTTTACAAAACCAAAATAAAAACTACCAAACTAAGCAAAGCTTTGCTGGCTTCGCCCCCATTTTTGACAACCTACAGATTGCCGATAATCGTACTTGTGAGGATGGACAATTGTATCGCTTGCAATGCAACCAACAAGAAGTAGAAGACCTTCAGCAATTAATGGGGGGCACCGCTTTTATTGGCGCGGAAGCGCAAAAAGAAAAATTCATCCAGTCTTCTGGCCAATACAATATTTTGCATCTAGCGACCCATGCTTGTCTCGACCAAGACGATCCTGACTACAACCGTATCTATTTTACGGATGATCACCTTTCTAATTTTGATTTAAATAATTGTGCCGTAAACACCAATCTCGTCGTACTCAGTGCCTGCAATACCAACTCTGGCACCTTGGTCAAAGGAGATGGCGTAATGAGTCTTTCCAAAGGATTTACGCTCGCCGGTTGTCCAAGTATCGTGACGAGCCTTTGGGCGGTGGATGATTGTTCTACCTCTAAATTGATGCTGGATTTTTACCAACAACTCAAAGAAGGTCAAGCTAAAGACCAGGCGCTTCAACATACCAAACTGACTTATTTGCGCAAGGCCAATAAGGCCAATAGTCATCCTTATTATTGGGCTACCTTTGTACAATTTGGAGACACACGAGCTTTGGATTTTGGTCGCCCTTGGACTTCGTTTTTGCTTTTGGGTTTATTTGGAATTGGGGCTTTATTTTTTATCTATAGGTCATTGCAAAATAAAGCGATCTAGTTATGTCTGAATAAAAAGCTAAAGGAAAATTTGTCCTAAGTTTCTAACTTTGCAGTAATCTATTCCAAACCAAAAATATGACGGAGGCCGATTCTCTATACAAAACTATTGTTGGAAAATACATCAAAGCAGAAGGCGTAGCGGAGGGTAAAATGATGACGGCTCCAGCTTTACAATATCGCAAAAAGGTATTCGTCTTTTTCCATGATGGAGAGATGTGTTTTAAATTGGGAAAAGATTTTGATCCAGCCACCTATGGTATCCAAGATTTTAAATACCTCAGCCCCTTCAAAAACAAAGCTCCGATGAAAGCTTGGTTTTACCTACCTTATACAGAAAGAAAACTGTGGGACAAACTCACTCAATTAGCTTTGGATAAAATTCGGAATTAGTGAATATTCCTGCTAAGGTAGTAGCGGTCATTCTCCTTTCACAATTTCTCGATAAACTTTCTCCTCTCCTATCCAAAGTTCCAGAAAGTAAACTCCTGCGGCCAAGCCTCGCACCTCCAATCGTTCTATATTTTTTTCCGACACAAAATCTTGCAAAGCTTCGCCCTTAATATTCAACAAACGAATGCGACTCGAAGCATGATTACCAAAATCAATATTTAAAAAATCAGTACTCGGATTTGGAGTGATGGAAATATTCTCAAAGCGATCTGGATCAGCCAAGGCGGTGATATTGTCTTCCGCAGAAATAATCCATTGGTCCGGATCAAAGGAAATCCAACTTGGAAAAAAGGGAAGCGGGATGCTAAAAGTCTGTCCAGAAAAAGTATGATCTAAACGCAGCAGCGTATCTACTCCGTTTCCATAAACGCGTACGGGAATGGTCATCTCAAAAAAGTCGACCGAAGGATCAGAAGTTCTTTGTTCCACCACCAAATCCACTCCTTCTGTCGTTCGAAACCAATTGAGCGAATAGCTTGGATAACCTTCCCCATAAAACCAATCTGCAAAAAACTCCGTAAAATCTCTTCCACTTTGTGCTTCCAAATGGGCTTTCAAATCTGCCGTCTTTGCATAGCCAAAAGCGATATCAGGATCATTGAGGTAATTATTAATCGCCGTAAAAAAAGCCGCATCCCCCATTTCCCAACGCAACATATGAAGCACCAAAGCTCCTTTAGAATAAGTCAAACGACTCGAAAAAATACGCTTAACATTGGTCGTATCCGACACCCATACAGAGCCATCCGGTTCGCTGGTCACTCTTTCAGTGCTAAGTCTTTTCCAAGCCTTCCACAAACCTTCGTTGGTTAGGTTCTCATAGCATAAGCCAACTAGGTAAGTTGCAAAACCTTCATTGAGCCAAATGTCTTCCCAAGTCCCACAAGTCACCTTATTTCCAAACCACTGATGCGCCAATTCATGAGATTGTAATTCAAAAGAAAAATTACTCATAAAGCTCATCGTCTGATGCTCCATCCCTCCCCCTCTACTAAATTGGGCATGTCCATATTTTTCGTTGGCAAAAGGATAAGTACCAAATAAGTCATTGAACAATTCCATCATTCTCACCGAATCAAAAGTTCTATCTTTTATATAGTCCAAATCTTCTGGATAAACATAATTGAGAATTTCAATATCTGGCCCACCATTCACGGCAACAAAATCAGAAAACACCTCATAATTGGTCACCGCAATAGCGACCAAATATGCAGTGATTGGATGTTGGTGTTTCCAGTGAAAGACCGTCTCATTACCTGACACATTTTCTGAAATCAGTAAACCATTCGAGGCTACCCTATTCCCTGAAGGAACTTTTACGATTACATCAATCGAATCTATTTTATCACTCAGGTCTTGTTTACAGGGCCACCATTCTTTGGCGCCGTAGGGCTCGGAAAGCGTCCAAAGAATAGGGACGCCGAGGTGTTCATCTATCACAAAAGCGCCAGAGCCTTCATCTGGTGGAGTACCTTCATACTCGATCTCAATGCTGTCTAATTGTCCTATGGGGATAATTCCCGGTAAGTCTATTTGTAAAACATCATCGGCTAGGCGTTCCGTACTTAAAGTCATTCCATGATATTGTACCGTATTGATTTTCATTTCGGGACTTAGGTCAAAATGGATCACCTCAAAGTCTGCCACGGTGGGTTGAAAATAAGAAGTGACCGACCCAGAGATATAGCGCACCGCAGGATCGATATTCCATTCTAAGCGATGATACTTTAGGTCAAAATCGCTGGTCAATAAATTGGCTTGGGCATTAGATTTTTGGATGGTCGAAAAGTCTCCATTGGCAATCAAGCGATCGAGGTCTTTACAGTGTTGGTGAATGCTTACCGAAGGCTGCTCTTGAGCAAAAATATTTTGGGAAGATAAAAAGCAAAGAATCGCGAAGAGGTAAATACTTTTCATAGGTCAATTTTAAATTGCGGTTGCATGGAACCTGTCATGATTAAAAGAGAAGGTTTGCCCCGATAAGTTCAAGACAATTTTTAACACTAGCCACCTATCCAATAATACAAAATTTCTTGGAAAGCGTTTTAAAGAATAGAATGGAATGTAAGGCAAGGGTCAGATATAAGAGCAGATTGATTATTCCAGAATAATTTGTATCTTAAATTCATACAGCTTCTAAACTCTATTTTTTCACTAAAAAATACAATCATGAAAATTAAAGATTTGAAGAAAGAAGAAATCATCATTCTTTCAAAGCAAAAAAAACTTAACCTTAAGGGAGGACACAACTGGACAAATGGACCTTCGCGAACGCCGGATAGCGGAAGTTGATCTCAACGTTCTTCTAGCTCTGATTCTTGCTAGGGTTATATGCATTTCATAAACTACTTCGTTTATGAAATGCATTCTCCTATTCCTACTTCCTCTTCGAATCTATTCATCCAATTTGACTCCAAGCGCCTTACAACGATCCTCACACCAACGACAATAATTGATGTAGCCAAAATACTTATTGTCTTCCTTGCTTTTGCTCACCAAATCCAAATCTACATTCAGATGATAAAGTAATTTTTTTTCTCGAGTAGGATTGGCCGCAAATTTTCTAAAGAAAGCGATAAAGGTTTTTTCTAAGCGCGCATATTTCTTGCGTTTTTTTAAGACCTTATAAGTCGTTTGTATCTCTGTTTCCAACCATTGAACATAGCCCAACTCGTAGATAATAATCAATTTAAAAATACGCCGAAGGCTCGTTGAAAATTCCTCTACTCCAAGTTCATACCATAGGTTCATCAATTCAAATCCTTTCTCAAATTGTCGCAAATCAATACAGCAGCGGATGGCATAATAAAACAAATAATCCTTTTGGGCTTCCGCCAAATATTCATTTTGTTTGGTGAGAATAAAAATAGCCTTGGTCAAAGTTTCTTCCGCCATTTTCTGATCCGACAAGGTATAGCACAATTCAAAGGATCGACAATTCCGAATGTATTCGATATAATGTTGGTCTAGAGATTTTTTACTTTCTAGCAAATAGAGTTTTTGCATAATGAGTTCAAATTCTTCCTTCGCTCCCAGAAGACTCAACATCAGCAAATAATTACTTAAGGCTGGCAATAATTTGGCATCTGGAAAAAGGTATTCATGCTCTTCCAAAAAGGACAAATAAATACGACTAGCCACAATGCCTTCTTCATAATTTCTTTGTAAATACTCAATGATACATTTGGTATAATAATAGACCTCAAGCGCATGTTTACTTAAAGCAGTGGATTCGCCCGCTAATAATGGATGCTCAAAAACTTCAGGGTATTTTTCGGGAGAATTGACATAGATATGAGTAAATTGAAATTCCCTCACTTGCTCTCGCAACAAACGCAGGCGATTAAAATTATTAATTTTATCCGTGGCCAACTGCCTTTCCTTTTCTAGCGATTCTAGCTTTTCACCAAAATTGAGAATCCCTTGCTTGAAAAGCACGCGTTCTTCTAGCTCGATGGTTTTGATCACCAATGAAAAATCTTCAAATTGGTAGGCGGTTTCTTTCGCTTGCTTGAGCAATTTTGCAGCTTTCTTACGTTCGCCCTTTTCCAATAATAACTCAATGTAGAAAATGAGCTTCAAGAGCTTATAAGAATTTCTATTATTCAAATGAAAGATCATTAGAGCTTTCATCAACTGTTCAAACAGGTAGTTCATTTCTGAACTAAAGTGAGCATGAATGGGAGTGCCTTTGAAATGTTTGCGCAAGCTTTCGGCGTCACAAATAGGCTGAGCCAAAATAGATGTATACAGCTTCAGATAATTCTTATCGCGTTTCCGCTGGTGCATTTCGGTATATTTCCGAAAATGAGCTTTCTCGCGAGAGGTCATTTCTTTTACAATTCTAATTATCGCATTCATTTTAAACACCTTAAAATTTAATCACAAACAACTGATTATCAGTTATAAATAATAAATATAAGTATTTTAAACTCCTCAAATAGCATATCTTTTCCATTTTTAATTAAACTGGGACATTTACCTTTGGGGAAAGAAATGAGAATAATACATTAATTATATTGTCTTCTATCCAATCCACAGAAAAGGTTGCTTGCTCTTAATATTGCAAGTTTTCATAGAAGATCTAGACTAATGATTAAAGAATCAATTAAAGGGAAGGATTGTAATTGAGAAATGCTTGATTACATCCTTTATTTTCTGTCTTTGTTTCAAAGGTTTGGAGTGTTTCACTCCAAACCTTTTTTTATTAGAACAACTCTTAAAATCAAAAAAGCTCAATAGATGAATCACCTATTGAGCCTTTTTTAAAAACCGAATTACCAATCTCTAATCTCGGTACTTCTTCTTTTTCTTACCACCACGTTTGTCCTTATGACGTTTATCTCCTCCTCCTGGTTTTGGACGATCACCTTCATTGATACGAATATCACGACCATCAAAAACGCTATCTGAAAATTCTTCCATCACTTTAGTCATCACGCCCTCTTCTACTTCGAAGTAAGTGTGCTTACGGTTCATTTCGATCTTACCAATGTTTTTACCTTTGATCCCTGCATGATCTGCAATCAAGCTAATAAAATCGCCTTTGCCCTCTACATCCATCGAACCAATATTGATGAATAGTTTTTTGAAAACACCAGCATAACGCTCGTCGCGATCTCTACCCCGATCGCGGTCGCGATCTCTGCCACGGTCTCGGTCCTTGCCTCTTCCTCGATCTCGATCTCTTCCGCGGTCGCGGTCTCTTCTTTTGGAATCTCCATTTCGAGTATCAGTACTAGCAGGAGCACCAAAGTTTTTAAAGGCCAAAGATCCAATCCGCAACAGGATATCTTTTTTCGACAATTCTTCCAAATCCTCATCTATGGCGCTCAAATGCGCTTTAGCATCTCGATGTACTTTTAAAGCTTTAAAGTCCTTTAGAAAAGTCATCAATTGTTTTTCAACTCTTGCTGCTTGCTTTTCTGCACTAGAGGTTCCTGCTGGCGCATCTACTCTCGTAAAGCTCGCTTGAATAATCCTTTCCAGTTGGCGAAGCAAACGCTGATCTCTTCCTTCTGCTAAAACCAAAGAAACGCCCTTCTGCCCTGCACGACCGGTGCGACCAGCGCGGTGGGTATAAAAAGAAATATCGTCTGGAATATTATAGTGAAAAACGTGGGTAATATCTTGTACATCAATTCCACGAGCCGCTACATCAGTAGCCACTAATACGCGAAGTCTTTTGTTGCGGAATTTCCCCATCACCTTATCTCGCTTATTCTGGCTCAAATCGCCATGTAAAGCATCCGCGCTAAAACCATCTGCATCTAATTTTTTCGCCAACTTCTTCGTCTCATGTCTTGTTCGACAAAAAACCAAACCAAAAATATCCTCGTCATCCTCGAGAAAATTAGTGAGTACATCATAGCGCTCTCTGCGGTTGGTAACGACATATTGATGATCAATATCTGCGTTGGAAGAGTTTTTTCCACCTACACTCAACTCCAATGGATCTTGCATGTATTCGCTAGAAATTCGGCGTACCTCATCCGGCATAGTGGCAGAAAACAACCAGGTCAACTTATCGTCAGAAGTTCCACGTAGGATGTGGTCAATCTCTGGTTTGAATCCCATATTGAGCATTTCATCTGCTTCATCCAAAACAAGGATACGTAGCTTTTTCAGATTGACAACCTTTCGGTTTTGTAAATCTTTGAGTCGGCCAGGCGTAGCAACGATAACGTGCACTCCAGCTTTAACGGACTTAATTTGGGATACGATATTAGTTCCACCATACACGGGGCGGATTCTTAATTTGGGGAGGTTTTTGGCAAACAACTCCATTTCCTTGGTAATCTGAATACACAATTCCCGAG
>CAYQRA010000054.1:0-15995 GCA_964419315.1 uncultured Saprospiraceae bacterium
TCGTCTAGGAAAAATCATGTGGGAATACTGCGGCATGTCGCGGAGTGCAGAAGGTTTGACGAAAGCTAGACAAATGGTTCGCGATTTGCGCGATGAATTTTGGAGCGATGTGTTTGTACCAGGAAGTCAGGATGATTATAATCCTGAACTTGAAAAAGCCGGACGAGTAGCTGACTTTTTAGAACTGGGAGAAACGATGATCCTCGATGCTTTAGACCGTGATGAATCTTGTGGTGGCCACTTCCGAGAAGAATACAAAACCGAAGAAGGAGAAGCCTTGCGTCGCGATGATGAATATGCTTATTCTGCTGCTTGGGAATGGGATGACCAAAATCCTATTGTACACAAAGAGCAATTAGAATTTGAGAATGTAGAGTTAAAAACTCGTTCGTATAAATAAACATTTTGGCGGATGTGGTGTTTGCCAAAAACATCATTATTCCTGTTTAAAAATAAAACCCTCTTTTGAATTTTCCATTTTTAAACAGATTGCGCTTCCGATGGTCGCTTCACGTAATTTAAAAAGTGGAAAATGTCGGATTTATTTTTTCACTTAGCTGAGCCAAGCACTACTATTTTGTAGTGGTATCATAAAATCCAAGATTATGAAACTTACTTTAAAAGTTTGGAGACAAAAAAATGCCAAGGATAAAGGCCATTTCGATACCTTTTCTTTAGAGGCGAATGAGCACATGTGTTTTCTGGAAATGATGGATGTTCTCAATGAGACTTTAATTTCTGAAGGCAAGGAACCTGTTGCTTTTGAGCATGATTGCCGCGAAGGAATTTGTGGTACTTGTAATATGGTCATCAATGGACGACCACATGGTCCGGTGCAGGGCACTACGACTTGCCAAGTACACATGCGCCATTATAAAGATGGCGATACTATTGTGATTGAGCCTTGGCGTGCCAATTCCTTCCCAGTCATCAAAGACTTGGTGGTAGATCGTACTGCTTTTGATCGCATCATTCAGGCAGGTGGATACATCTCTGTCAATACTGGTCAAGCACAAGATGGTAATGCTATTGCGATCGAAAAAGATCAGGCTTCCAGTGCAATGGACGCAGCGGAGTGTATTGGCTGTGGCGCTTGTGTGGCAGCTTGCCCAAATGCTTCTGCGATGTTGTTTACTTCTGCCAAAATTTCTCACTTGTCGCAAATGCCACAGGGACAGATCGAGCACAGCCAACGCGTACAAGCGATGGTCAAACAAATGGACGAAGAAGGTTTTGGAATGTGTTCTAATACTGGAGCCTGCGAAGTAGAATGTCCGAAAGAAATTTCTATTGAAAATATTGCTCGGATGAATCGAAGTTTTATTGGCTCGGTTTTGGGGTCTGATAAAGCAGTTTAAATAAAAAGCGCTTTGACTCTTTTCCGGTTTGCGGATTTTATCAAAGCTAAAGCAATAAAAGATACTGGAAAGGCACAGCCTCTCCGGTTCGCAACAGAAAAGGGATTCCGCAAGGAATTCCTTTTCTTATTTTAGGAATATTCTTGAGCAAAGTTAGGGGCTATCTGGAAAGTGAATGTCATCATCTTAAGAAATACATTTGCGATTGTTTAGTCAAATTGAATATTCAGTATTCAATGACTGGATATTCAATATTCCTTTTACCGCTCTTGTCACTAGCCTATGAGTTGAGGACATTCCTCTCGAAGGTAGCCCCTAACTTTTATAGCAGATGGCACCTCCAAAGTAGTAGGAATCATTTCAAATCTACTTGTTTTAAAAACCACTCCTTTTCTTTAGGAGACATTTTACGGGAATTGATTTCGGTTCTAAATTTTTCTTTCTCTTCCTTTGCATAGGGTTTTAGAGCCATTAGTTTTTGCATGAGACTAATCATAGACAGGAAGTTATCGCGATGATACCCCAAATCTTTTTTTCGATAGATAAATGTCTTAAAACTATTGAGTAGGTGATCAAGAGCGTCAAACTCTTTGAGCTCAAAATACATTTTCGCGAGGGTCGTTTTGGCAGAAAGATTATTAAATAAATCCACTGATTCAATTTGTTGATACAAAGGCATTGCCTTTCGGTAATCTCCCAAAGCATAATAATAACAAGCTAGATTATAATTAAAATAAGAGTCTCTCTGATGTTCTGGAAGTTTGCTTTTATATGCGTGTACAAATTCATGAACCCAATCAAACTCATTGAGTTTTAAACCAGACAGCGTTATGTTGCCATAGGTTCTCGGACCGAGTTGTCCATTGGTGAGAAAAACATCCAGTTCTAAACCCGATTTATACATATCGAATATTTCTTTAAAGAACCCTTGTTTTCCTAGATTGATTCTTTTGATACAGCAATTGATGGCGATCGTATGACCATCCCGCAATTCTCCCAGTGTAAAGCAATCACTGTTTTCTAATAGCAAAGATTTTAATGCCTGAAAATGATCATCTTCTTCTACATTGGTTAATGCCTTATAGCTATGGTAGTTAACCGCAATCGCTGGTTCTTTTTCAAACTCCCTTTGCTCTACATACTGAAGCACTCCATCCAAGATACCAAAATCATAATCCTTCTGGGTTACCGCCTGATGACTCAAAAGGCTACAAGCTATTTTTAGCTTTTCAGCAATAAAAGCCTGTTCGAGTGTATTAGACAAATTCTGTAAGGTAAATTCTTTGCCTCTCCCTTCCACTACCGAAAAACTATTTTCTTCCCATTCTAAAAGGTACTTCTTTCTAAAATAAGTCGCATTGCGTAGCGGCTGTTTTTGGTGTTGCTGAACCGTTTTCTTTAAATGCTGGCCAAATGGTTTTTCTAAACCCCTTTTTTGATAAGCTCTTAATAAATAAATTCCCCACTCTGACTCTTCCTTTTGCCATTCCGCCCAGGCCATGTATTGTTCGATCGCTTTCAATAAATAGGAATTCAGGTAATGTAAATCCTGAACAGAAGCTGCTTTACCAGTAAAAAGCTTTTTCATCACCTTTTCCTTCTTAATTGGCCCTTTTCCTTCTTCAATTTCTTTCCTTAGATAGGAAAATAATTGGAGCACCCCTTCATGCCGATTGTACAAAGGAGAGCGTACAAAGCGACCCAATTCCCTAAATTCTCCCTTACTAAAGGTCCTCAGTAAGGTAATTAGCTTTAAATTTTCCATAAAACGATTTATTTTTTCCGAGAAAAAAAATATAAATTCCTTGTAAAATAAGGATTTTTATACAAAAAACACCAAAAAAAATCCGAGAAGTCTTCGTTTTTGTTTTTGAACAAGGCTATGATATTATTCATCTTTACAATAGGAACTTAATAAAAGAGTAAATGATTATTGATTTTAGAAATAGGAAACTAAAATAATCCACACTCTACCAACGCACACAAAGGACTTACGATTAACAATTGACAAATTTAGTCTAGAGCTATAAAGACATCCCTGAATTCTGTTGCGAACACGGAGAGAAGGAAAGTAAAATGATTCGTCAAAAATGTTTGACAATCATTTTACTCCTTCATTCAATCTTTCATTTCCCCCTCCTGCTGCAACACCAATTCAAGGATCTCTTTGTCTCTAAAACCTCTCCCTTACTAGTTATTTGGTATTCTTTCTTGCCAATTGCTACTTCGCAAGAGGCTTTCATAGCTGCTCTTCCCAAAATTTGTTATTTTTAGAAACAGGAACGTTAAAACTTACACTTTTTGCTACAATTCAAATCCCATATTCTTTTTCTGGGAGCCCTCCTCCTCCTATCCTCCAACCTCTTCGGTCAAGGATGGGAACAAACCTATGGGGGTAGTGCTTATGATGCAGCAAACGACATCCTTCCAGCTCCTAACGGTGGCTTTTATCTAGTGGGGAGTACCTCGAGTACAAGTAATGGTGATTCTGATATCTTCTTGGCTAAAACAGGCCCAGATGGGGAATTGGAATGGTCTAAAAATATTGGGGACTCTACTTGGTTTGAATATGGCCAAAGTATTAAATACACTTCCGATGGCGGTCTAATCATTGCCGGAACCGCCACCCAAATTGAGCCTATCCCTACTCAGCAAGTACAGGTCGTCAAAACAGATTTACAAGGAATAGTGGAATGGCGAAAGCGATCTACCCAAGACTCCGTAGCCGGTCGTTCGGTCACCGAACTTGCCAATGGCAACTTCCTAGTCAGTGGTACCCGTACCCTCATCCGAACAGACAATAATAATATCAGTTATACAGATTCAGATGTCTTTCTATATAAAATAGATCCCAATGGTTTTGAGCTTAGCCAAAATAGTTATGGTGGCGAACTGCCGGAAGATGGTTTTGCAGTACATCAAAATACTCCAGGAAAAGCTTTAGTTGTTGGCTATACGCGTTCTTTCGGTTATGGAGGCTACGACATTTACCTCCTTGAGATTAATACCCAAACGGATTCCATCATTCAAAGTAAAACTTATGGTACTCCATTTGAAGAATTGGGCTATGCTTTTTCACCGACGAATGACGGAGGATATGTCATCACTGGACAACAAGATATTAATGATGCAAGCAGTGAAAACTTTTTCCTGCTAAAAATTGACGCTAATTTAGAAGAGCTTTGGCAAAAGTCCTATCCCCTCCCCGGCTTGGAAACCGGTAGAACTGTTACTCAATCTCTTGCTGGCGCTTTTTTGATTGCGGGAGAAGTGCGCAATAGTACTAGTTCTAATCGCGATCCTTTTATGATCAAAACGGATAGCGATGGAGATCTCATCTGGACCAAAAGATATGGCGGACTATTAGGGGATGGTGCCGTGGCAATTACCAATTGCCCTAACGAAGGTTTTGCTTTAGCGGGCTATACTTTTAGTTTTGGTGCTGGCGGTGCGGATGCTTATCTAATTAGATCGGATTCTACGGGAACAAGTTATGCGGCAGTTGTTTATGGAAATGTTTACGAAGACCTCAATCTGGATTGTGCTCCTACGACTGGCGAAGCCGGAATAGCGGAATGGGTTTTGAGTGCCAGTGGAAACATTACGCGACATGCAATGACAGACAGCGCAGGTAATTATCTGTTCTATCTAGATACTGGCGCCTATGAAATCCAAGTATTCCCACCCAATAGCTATTGGGACCCTTGTGACGAAAAAGTTAGCGTCGAACTCTTTTGGTCGATGGATACTGTTGAGGTAAACTTTGCGATCCAACCTGAAATTATTTGCCCCCTACTTTCCGTAAACATTTCGACCCCTTTTATTCGAAGATGTTTTCCAAATAATTATACTTTACAATATTGCAATAATGGGACAGACCTAGCAGAAGACGCTTACATTGAAGTGGACTTTGATCCAGACTTTGTTATCGATACGGCGAGTGTTCCTTTCACTAGAGATGGTAATTTGATCACTTTCCAGTTGGGCGATGTAGATTTATTTGATTGTGGGATGATTAAAATCTACACTGAACTTGATCCAAATTGTACTGACACCTATCTTGGTCAAGCCCACTGTGTAGAAGCACATATTTATCCAGATAGTCTTTGCCAACCTATTGATCCTAACTGGGATAGATCTAGCATAGAAATCGATGCTGCTTGTAATGGAGACTCTATTGCGTTTACCATTACCAATGTAGGAGAAGGAGACATGGTTGGGACTCAACGATATATCATCATCGAAGATTTTATCGTCTCTATCGCTGGAGATTTTGAACTTGATTCTTTTCAAGATACGATTGTAACGGTTCCTGCCACTGGTGGTTCTTGGCGTTTTGAAGCCGAGCAAAGTTTGGGGCATCCGGGAGATAACGAACCGTCCATAAGTGTGGAAGGGTGTGGACTTGCTCCTTTCAGCGTTGGTCACTTAATTCAGTTGCCTCAAAATGATGGCAATCCCTTTATTGACATCGACTGCCAAGAAAGTGTTGGTTCTTTTGATCCGAATGATAAGCAGGGTTTTCCTAAAGGTTATGGAAGCGAACATTTTATCAGCGCAGATACTGATTTGGAATATTTAATCCGTTTTCAAAATACTGGAACCGACACCGCCTTCCGAGTAATCATTAGAGACACTTTATCTTTTGACTTAGACATCACGAGTATTCAGACGGGAGTTGGAAGTCATCCTTATACTTTTGACATTTATGACGAGCGTGTTTTAAAATTCACTTTTGACAATATCCTTTTACCTGATAGTACCGACAATGAATTAGAATCTCATGGATTTATCAAATTCAAAGTTTCGCAGATGCCAAACAATCCAATAGGCACTTTGATAAAAAATAATGCGGGCATCTATTTTGATTTCAACGAACCGGTCATCACCAATGAGACTTTCCATTTGGTAGGAGAAAACTTTGTCATCATCCATGACTCCTTAAAAGTCGGAACAACTGCATTGGGCGACGAAGTATTCTTAAAATTCTATCCCAATCCATTTACCGACCAAGTAACTTTTGAATTATCAGATCCCAATATATCCTCTGCTCAACTATTAAGTTTCAGTCTATACGATTTGCATGGGCGTCTCCTTCGCAAAGAATCCTTTCAGGGAAATTCTTTCACCTTTTACAGTAAAAATTTAGCCAATGGTTTTTATCCATTTAGGATTGAGACCAAAGACGGATTAGTTTATCATGGCAAGTTAATCATGGGCCGGTAACGATCACCACAGCACCACAGGTTTTAGCAACTGGTATTTTTTTCAGGTTCTATTGAACAAGAAAAAGTGCCCTAGTCTTCTCTACCTTTTCGTGCTCCCAATTCCATCTGTTTCTATCTCGTCTTTTTGAAAATGACGAAGGCTAAATAGGAAACTTTAGAATAAAAAAACGTTATGAAGAAATTTACAACTATTCTATTTTCACTGGTACTTTTTGTTGGGGCTATGCGAGCCCAACAATGCCCAGCGATCCCTGGAACTTCTTTTAGTAATGCCCCCTTAGTTTATTGTGGTCTTGACGGTTTCAATAGCACCCTCTTTCCTCCTGGAGTAGGCGGCATAGAATCTCCCCCCAGTTGGCTTATAGACTGCGGAATAGTAGACAATAGTCATTGGATCGCTTTTCTACCCCGTTTCTCACAAATAAATTTTTCAATCGAAGTGTCCAATTGTGCTTTTGGACAAGGCATGCAAGGCATCATCTATGGCATGGATAATGACAATTGCGACATCAATGCACTATATGACGTTAGTAACTGTTATTCTCAAGATGTTGGAATGGCTGACTTCAATCTACTCGGTACTAACTTTGTACAAGGAGAAGTTTATTACCTCCTTTTAGATGGATGGAATGGAGACATTTGCGATTATACCATTACGATGCAAGGGATGTTCCCTTTCCCTCCATTGAGTCCACCATCTTTAAGCGGCCCAAGTCCGGTTACGGCCAATTCTACCCACACTTATAATCTTGAATTTCCTGATCGACCAGATTTTGAAAATCCTTGTGGAAATAAAGTAGAGGATATTTGTAGTTGCTCACCTTGTTCCTATGGTTATATCACACCGGATAATATTACCGTTACCGTACCACCCGGCGCCACTTATACCATCAATAATTTTTATGAAGTTGAAGTAACTTTTGGCGAAGAGAGTGGTGAGGTTTGCATTACCCTAGAGGGCTATTGCGGAACAAATACTTATTGTAAATACGTAGAGGTTGTTCCTGTTTGTTTTAATAATCCAGCGCCCCCTGGAGATTCCTGCATCAATGCCCCTTTGTTTTGTGCAGATTTTCTAGATAACTTTTGTTCAACTACTGCCGGCCTGACGGCCGACACTCCCGGCAATCTAAACAGCTTGCTCAGCTGCGCCGTTGAAAATAATGCATGGATAAGAATTACGCCTTGCGAAGAAGACGTTAGTCTAGCATTTGACGTTGGAGATTGTCGAGACTTTGTAGGGCTACAAATTGCCTTATTGAGTAGTTCCGATTGCGATACTTTTAATTTAATCAACGATTGCCAACCAGTCAGTCATGCCACGACAGACACTTTAGATTTCACGGGTCTTACCCCTGGCGGCACCTACTATCTAATGATTGATGGAATCAATGGAGATGAATGCGCTTTTGCAATTGATCTCGTTGATGGTTTTTTCCTTCCTGACACAACCTCTCCTCCTCCCCCAGTCGTCGATCCTTTTAAAATCACACAGATTAGTTTAGCTTATATTGAAGGGCCAGAATGTATTTGCCCTGGAGAACCAGCCACTTATATTTATCACGACGCGGTCTGCATCATCGAACAAGGAAGCTGTGGCCCAATCGTAGTCAACAACAATACCAATAACGCTCCTACTTCCTGCTTGCCTCAAGAGGCTTGTAAAGGTAAGCCTTGGTTGGTAAAAGTAGATCGATTTCCAGTTTGGCATATCCCAGAGGGCGCCGAATTTGATGGAGACTCTACTGGCTATACCGTAGATGTCATTTTTGATCCCCTTGAACCTTGCAAAGATTCTGTTTATAGCGACGTCTTTTTTAGTGTAGATACGGCCTGTGGTTCACCACCACTTCCAATGATTCCAACAAGTGGTAGTGGCACCTTTGTGGATACTACCTTTTCTGACACCATCATACAAACGGTTTGGGTAGAAATTGGTTGTACTTATATGTTGCCTGACAGCAGCTTAGTCACTTGGATTCCATCTGAGAATATGGGAGGCATTCCCGATTCGTTCTATTGGAGAGATCCAAACCCAGCAACAGAAAATGTTTACTGCCCATGTACTGGTGGATTTTCGGTCTGTGGTATTTGTATAGAAGGAGCGAGTTTTGATACGGGAATAAAAATAGAATACGATTATGACACGGAGACGATTTGTGATCCAGAGTGTTTTGATTTTGCAGGCTATAGTCTTTGTGACGGTGGTCAGTATTGGCTAAAACAAACTTGCGGTTATAAAATTCTAAACCTAAATATTGACGAGCCCGAAACCTTTGATGAAGGGATGCATTTCTTATGCCCTTGGGATTGTTTTTTCCTTCCAGCTAATGGTCAAGCCTATTGTGCTGAAGGTGTTTATGACATCATTATTGAAGACCCCGAAAGTGGATGCGAAGATCATTACCTCTTTGAAATATATTACGAACCAGATGAATACTTTTGGATTGTCAATCTAGTTGAAAACTGTATTGGGCCTGACAATGATTTTTATACCGTTAGTTTTGACATCAATAGTTCTAATTCTTGGGGAGGCTACATCGTCGACAATGAATTTGTAAATACCACTTTTACTTCTGCTCCAATTCCGAGCGGAGATAGTTATTCTTTTTCAATAAACTCACTTGGACCTTGTCCTGAATTCCAACAAATTTCTGGTTCCTATACTTGTCCTTGTGTACCGGAAACTACTGATCTTGGACTCTTCGAATTATGTCCCAATGATTGTTTTACGCTTCCGCAAAATGGACAAGATTATTGCAACCCTGGAAACTACGACATCATCGTCCCGGATCCAGTCGACAATTGTGAAGATCATTTCCTTTTTGAAATTACAAACTTAAATCAGGAAATCGTAGACATCACCAATGTGACGGAAAACTGTACTCCAGATAATAATTTTTACTCCGTCACTTTTGACGTCAATGGTTCTGCGCCTTTCTTAATCAATGGTCAAACGCATTTTGGTGGCCCTTTTACCTCCGTCCCAATTGTCAGTGGCGATCCTTATGACTTTACGGTTGAAAGCACCGGACCTTGTCCGCAGATCAATATTGTCTCCGGTTTACTAACCTGTGTTTGCACCCCAGTCACCATAGATTTAGGGCTCTTCGAATTATGCCCCGGTGATTGTTTTACACTACCACAAAATGCACAAGATTATTGTACCCCCGGAAACTACGACATCATCGTCCCTAACCCCGTCGACAATTGTGAAGACCATTTCCTTTTTGAAATTGTAAATTTAAATCTAGATGTTGTAGACATCACCAATGTGATCGAAAACTGTACCCCAGATAATAATTTTTACTCCGTAAGCTTTGACGTCAATGGCACCGCACCTTTCCTGATTAATGGACAATCTCATTCCGGTGGCACCTTTACTTCTAATCCAATAGCAAGCGGTGATCCTTATAACTTCACCGTTGAAAGCACCGGACTTTGCCCACAAAGCAGCAGCATTTCAGGCTTACTAAGTTGTGTCTGCACGCCTGTCACGACCAATCTCGGGCTATTCGAATTATGCCCCGGTGATTGTTTTACACTTCCACAAAACGGACAAGACTATTGCAACCCTGGAAACTACGACATCATCGTCCCTAACCCAGTTGACAATTGCGAAGACCATTTCCTTTTTGAGATTGCAGGCTTAAATCCAGACCTCGTAGACATCACCAATGTAACAGAAAATTGCACCCCAGATAATAATTTTTACACCATAACCTTCGAGGTCAACGGTACGGCTCCCTTCTTAATCAATGGCCAAACTCATCCTGGCGGCACTTATACCTCCGCTCCAATTACTAGTGGTGATCCTTATAGTTTCACGGTAGAAAGTATCGGCCCTTGCCCCCAAAGCAGCAGTATTTCTGGCTCCTTTACTTGCCCTTGCACCCCACTAATTGAAGACCTTGGTCTTTTCCAATTATGTCCCGGTGATTGCTTTACGCTTCCGCAAAATTTACAGGATTATTGCACGGCCGGAAATTATGACATCATCGTTATTAATGCCATTAATAATTGTGAAGATCATTACCTCTTCCAGCTCGAAGAATTAAATGCTGATGTAGTAGAGATCACCAATGTGATCGAAACCTGTACACCAGATAATAGTTTTTACTCCGTCACTTTTGACGTCAACGGTACGGCCCCATTCTTAGTCAATGGACAGGCTCACCCGGGCGGCACTTACACTTCCAATCCAATAGTCACTGGTGATCCTTATTCTTTCACTGTGGAGAGCACCGGACCTTGTCCGGTAAGCGAAAACAGTTCTGGAAGTTTTACCTGCCCAAATTGTGTTCCAGAGGTAATCGACCTGGGAATATTAGAACTTTGCCAAGGGGAATGTTTTCCATACAACGGAACCACTTATTGCGATCCGGGATTAACTGAAGTTGAAATTTTAAACAGTGAAGGCTGTATTGATACGCATCGTTTTATCCTTGACTTTGTCACCACCAGTATCCCAAGCACCAGTAATTTGACCGAGTTGTGTGATGTCACTTTTAGTAATTACACCGTGAGCTTTACAGTACAAGGTACCCCTCCGTTTTACGTTGATGGAAATCCTCTGCCGGGCAGTAATAACTTTTTCCAATCCAGTCCAATCCCAAGTGGTTCTGGTTACTTATTTGAAGTGGAACACTCTGGAGCTTGTGCAGAACCAATCATCATTCAAGACGTTTTTAGCTGTCAAGCAGCTTGTGCCAACTCTGCAGGTTCCTTGCGAGACAATTCTAATTATCTATGTGAAACTCAGGAAATCCAAGTGACTCATAATAATAATGAAGTTTTGGGTAGTGATGACTTATTGGAGTATATTTTGTTCTTAGGAGCAGATCCGATGAGTGGTCAGATTCTGGAGAGGAATACCAATGGTATTTTTGCTTTTAATATCAACTTTATGACTTATGCCACTCCTTACCAAGTTGTAGCAGTAGTTGGAAATCAAGTTGGTGGAGAAGTCGATCTACAAGACAACTGTCTAGATATTTCCACCCCAATCATCGTCACCTTTTATGAACTCCCAGTGCTTCTGACCGGACAAATCGAGGACAAAGTACTCACCTGTATGGAAGACGAAGTCACCTTGGCGACTAGCCTTGGTGGAGGAAGTGGGCAGTGGCAGTTTTTGTGGACTGGAAATGGTGGCAGCTCTGATTCGACAAGCATTAGTGTAAAAGTACCTGGTGTTTATTATTTCACCGCTACGGATTTATTGACAGGTTGTAGCACCGTTGATTCGGTAAAAGTATTGGAAAACAAAGTCTTCCCAATTATTGATATTCAGCCAGTACTCGCCCTAGATTGTGCCACTGATCGAGTCACTTTGGATGCCACTAATTCAGAACAAGGACCTCCATTCAAATTTACTTGGTCTACCACAACGGGTCAATTTTCAAATCCACCAAGTACCCTTTTAACAGAAGCGACCAGTGCGGGAACCTATACCCTTCAGATCACCAATACCATTTCGGGATGTATTTCTGAAAGAGTCATTGAAGTAATCGACCTCGAAGATGAACTGGCTTTGGTTGATCTTGATATTCAGCAACTTTTGTGTAATGGAAGTAATGATGCCATGATCAATATCATGGGAATCACCGGAGGTAATCCTGAATACCAATACACCTTTGATGGTTTTGAATACGGCACACAAAGTAGCTTCGAAAACCTAAGTGTAGGAAGCTATGAATTACATATCGAAGATAGCAAAGGATGTACTTTAGACACCCTTATTGCGATAACAGAACCTGCTCCTATGGACCTCGGATTAGAGTCAGATTATCTAGTGATCATGGGAGAACCATTTCAGGTCGTGGTTGATCCTAACTTTGAAATTGGCAGTATAGAATGGACTGATCCAAATGGGGAGATAATTGGTACGGAAACAACTTTAAATACTTTCTTTAGCCGTACGACGACCGTATACATTGAGGCTACTGACATCAATGGCTGTCAAACCAAGGAACAAATTTCGATCAGTGTCCCTGAGTCCAATAATATTGCCTTTGTTCCTAGTGCTTTTTCACCGAATAATGACTTCAATAATGATTGGTTAGAAATTTTCACCCATCCTAGCGTTGCACTTATTCAATCATTTAAAGTTTATTCTCGCTGGGGAGACTTGGTACACAGTTGCGAAAATATTCAGCCAGACCTTGGCGGCGGCAATGCCTGTTCTTGGGATGGTCGGCTGAAAGGACAGGCACTTGACCCTGCAGTATTTGTTTACATTTTGGAAGTAGAATTGATCAATGGCAGCAAAAAAATACTGACTGGAGACATTATGATTGTCCGCTAGCGAGGATATTGGAATGGTTTTAAAGTACTTCCCAAAATTTGATTCTTTGTAGTAAAACAATTAAATAGTTTTTCCGGCCCCTTGTCATTAGTTTGACAGGGGGCTTTTTGTGGAAGTTATTTTTATTTTTCTAACTTTAACCCGAACAATATAAATTTACAATATGGAAGATTTAAGGAATTTAATAAGAAAGGTCGCTCAATATCAAGAAATTCTGGGGAATACTCAGAAATATCGAGAAGCTTGGAAAAGCAATTTAAAACAAAACATCCTTGACTTATTAGACACCATGATCAAGGAAACCAAACTAGAGGCTAAAATTGAGAAAAAGGAAGAGGTAGAAAATTTAGAAGCGCTAGTACTTTCTTTGGGACAAGCTCGTAGTGGTATTTTTGAACGAGTCAATTCTGATGTACAAAGACACCTTATCAAACATAATGGATCGCTTGTCTATCAACAATTATTCAATGGAAAAGTGATGGTGATGATCACCTACCCAATGATTGAAGGCTATGGAGAACCTCGTCCACCACTCACTCTTGGCATCTATCGCCCGGAAGAATTGAAACCGCCATTTATTCTTCGCCACATGGAGGAATTTATAAAACAAGTGACCGCTTGGGAAGATTACGATGATGATGAACCAAGCCAGCAAACCATTGGCTTTAATATGAATTTTATTGATCCTGCCAAAGAGGAGTAAGATGGTTTTTGTAAAAAACAGAAGATTTAGATAAATTTTGGGCATTTCTAAAACTATCTTTTAGTCATGAAGCCTCAATCTGTCCTTAACTTAGAATAGCAATAGACCTATGAAAATAAATGGTAAAGCTTTTAGAACAATCTGGTTAAAAGAAGAAGATTCCACTTGCGTGCAAATAATCGATCAACGCTTTTTGCCACATCGTTTTGTGATTGAAGATTTACGCAGCGTAGCAGAAACTGCGGATGCCATCCGCGAAATGCATGTACGAGGTGCTCCGCTTATCGGTGCAACTGCCGCTTATGGAATGTATTTGGCTTGCCTAGAAGCCAAGGACAAAACGAACACCCAAACCCAACAATGGCTTCAACAGGCAGCGCAACTCTTAAAATCCACTCGACCAACCGCCGTAGATTTGGCTTGGGCAGTAGACCGCCAATTGGCGATCTTGAGTAATCATCAAAACTTGCAGGACAAGATTGATCATAGCTTGATAGAAGCCCAAAATATCTGTAACCTCAGCGTAGAGGCTTGTTTGGATATTGGAAAAAATGGCTTGGCGATCATCCAACAATTACAAAAACAAAAGAAAGGAGAACCAATTAATATCCTCACCCACTGCAATGCTGGTTGGCTAGCCTGTGTCGATCATGGCACCGCTACCGCACCAATCTATGCCGCCCACGACAGTGGTATCTCCGTACATGTATGGGTAGACGAAACCCGTCCTCGAAACCAAGGCGCCAGATTGACCGCTTGGGAATTGCAACAGCACGGTGTTCCACACACTATCATAGCAGATAATACTGGAGGGCATCTGATGCAACACGGCATGGTAGATTTGGTAATCGTGGGTAGTGATCGTACCACTCGCTGTGGAGATGTAGCTAATAAAATAGGAACTTACCTAAAAGCATTGGCAGCAAAAGACAATAACATTCCTTTTTATGTAGCGCTTCCCTCTTCTTCTATCGATTGGAAACTAAAAGATGGACTGAAAGAAATTCCAATAGAGCAAAGAGGAGATGAAGAAGTCAAATACATCCAAGGGATGGAAGGTGGTGAAATAAAATCCGTATTACTAAGTCCAAAAGAAAGTCCCGCAGCCAATTTTGGTTTCGATGTAACACCTGCTCGCCTAGTAACAGGCTTGATTACTGAAAGAGGAATTTGCGGGGCTACAGAAGTAGATTTAATAAAGCTTTTCCCAGAACAGGAAGCGCGTAAAAACTGATTACTTAAATAGTTAACCAATTTCCACTTAATCAGCCAACAATTTTATATTTTCTTTGTCAAGTTTCATTTTTTTCTTTATTTTGTAATATTACTGGTTTTACCTCAATTATAAGGTTTATACACTCCCAAATAAGTAATCAATCTCTATTGTCTTACTTTTCTTGAAAATCATCTAAAGTTCCCAAATTCTGATATTTTTCTTCATAGTGATTAAGTAAACACTTAACCTATGAGCTCTGGCTACTTCTGTAGATCCAGCATTTTATTCATTGTAATGTACCATTGCAATGCAGGACTTTATTTTCTCTATTTTCAATCAAAACTATAAACAATGCAAAAAATTTTCACCCTTTTATTTTGTGGTTTCTTTCTAAGTTGCGCCCTTCAGGTCAACGGTGAGATCCCACTTAATTCCATCTCCGACGAAGCAATAATTACTTGCAACGGGGAAATCACTGGACTAAGAATTAATCCTCAGGATGGTTCATCTCTGATTCACTTGGTGGATGGTGCTACTTTCTGTGAATCTGATTTCACAAATGATATCAGAATCAGAGCCATGGTTAGCGGCCACCACGAAAGTCTAAAATTCACTATTAGTGGAGCGACTCATTTACAGAATACTGAGAATTATGAAACTTATGATTCCAAACAGTTCTGGGCCAGCCCAGGAACCTACACCGTAAATGCCAAACTTTACCGGTACAACCATCTCGCAGGTGCACTTTGCGATCAAATCACCCTTACTTTTACGGTTCTCGACTGTAGTGCCCCTTGCTTTAATGAAGGTGGAGACAATGATGGCGATGGCGTTTGTGCCAACCAAGATTGCGACGATAATAATCCAGCGATCCCAACTGCCCCCGGCACTGCTTGTAACGATGGCAATTCCAACACCAATAATGATGTCATCCAAAATGATGGCTGTTCTTGCCAAGGTACGCCTATCGACCCTTGTGCCAGCCAAGGCGGAGACAATGATGGCGACGGCGTTTGTGCCAACCAAGATTGTAATGACAATGATGCTTCCGTTCCTACTGCTCCTGGTACTGCTTGTAACGATGGCAATCCCAACACCAATAATGATGTCATCCAAAATGACGGTTGTTCTTGCCAAGGTACGCCTATCGATCCTTGTGCCAGTCAAGGTGGAGATAATGATG
>CAYQRA010000055.1:0-15994 GCA_964419315.1 uncultured Saprospiraceae bacterium
AGGAAGAAAAAGCATTGACTTCGATTATTAAAACCTCGAGGGTGAAAAAGAGGCAATTTATTATCCAACCGGGATTTGTTTGTCACAGTAGAACTTATATAGTCGAAGGAGCCTTTCGAGTCTATTATTTAGATAAAGATGGAAAAGAACATACCGTTTCTATTGGGGTAGAAGATTGGTTTGTGACAGATTTTCACAGCTATATCAATCAATCTCCAGCCTTGAATTTTGCCGAGGCTTTAGAAGATGCAGTGATCTTCCAAATGAGGTATGAAGATATCGAACCCCTGTGCAAACAGATTCATAATTTGAGCGAATATTTTCGCTTGACCACCGAAAAGGCCTTTGCCTTTTCTCGGCGACGGGTGATTTCAAATATTAGCAAAACCGCAGAGGAGCGCTATGACGAATACATGGCCAAATATCCGCACATCGCAAAACGGGTCCCACAATATATTTTGGCTTCTTATCTGGGCATTTCTCCCGAATTCTTAAGTAAGATCAGAAAACAAAAAATGCTGAAATCTTGAACTAGTTCAAGATAATTTCATAATCTACTTCATTGGATGACAAATGAATAGTGTAGAGATTTGTGGTATCATTTTTTTACTTACAAAATCTCTAAACGATGTCTAAAAATAATTTGCCTTCTTACCGAGAAGGACTAAAGGAACTAAGAACCAACTTAGCCCAAATGCTCCCGCAAGCATCCTTAAACGTCTTCGATGAAGATGCCAAACATTTGGAGCAAAGCTTCGAGGAAATTCTAAAAGTAAACCCCGGCGACAAAGCCCCAAATTTTACCTTAAGCAATGCTGCTGGAAACAATGTACAGCTCTATACCCTTTTGCAACAACACAAAGTGGTCTTGGTATTCTATAGAGGAACTTGGTGTCCTTATTGCAACCTAGCACTTTCTCAATATCAAGCGGCACGTGCGGAAATGGAAAAAGCAGGGGCTCAATTGGTCGCCATATCTGCCCAGACTCCAGATGAATCTATGACGATGAAAGAGAAAAATAATTTGGAATTTTCGGTGCTCAGTGATAATGGAAATCTGGTAGCGAATCTTTATACGAGCGTTTTTCGGAATGGAGAAAAGCCCTTGACCGAAATGGAAAATCTAGGTTTTGACTTTGATGCTTATTATGGCAATGACTCCAAAGAAATTCCAGTGCCTTGTGTATTTATTATTGAGCAAGATGGAATCATTTCTTTTGCAAAAACAGAAGGTGGTGATTATCGAAACCGAACGGATGCCCAAGAAATTATTTTGCAATTGTCTAAATAAAACTACTGATGACTTTAAAAAATAAAAAAATATTCTTTATCACAGGGGTTTCTAGTGGCCTCGGAAAAGCACTAGCCGAAACCATCCTAAATGCTGGTCATTTTGTAATGGCTACTTTCCGAAAGGATGCCGAAGTTGCCGCATTTAATGAGCGATATAAAGGCAAAGGGGAAGGCCTCAAATTGGACATCACTGATTTGGCAGCCATCGAATCTACGATCGACACAAAAGTTTTGGAACATGGCAGAATAGATGTATTGATCAATAATGCAGGTCTTGGATTTTCGGGAGCGGTGGAAGAAGCGACGATGGAGGAAGTTAGGAATCTATTTGAGGCCAATGTCTTTGGAACCCTAAAAATGACGCAAGCCGTTTTACCATCGATGAGAAAAAATAGGAGCGGGCATATTGTACAAATTTCTTCCCATGCGGGCGTAAAAGCTTTTGCCGGATTTGGTATTTATAATGCCAGTAAATTTGCCTTAGAAGGATTTAGTGAAGCCTTGGCTCAGGAAGTTAAGCCCTTGGGCATCAAAGTAACCATTGTAGAACCTGGCCCTTTTCGAACCAATTTTGCAGGTCGATCTCTACAGCGAGCGGAAAGACAGATCGAAGATTATGCGGAAACGGCTGGTGCTTTTAGAGAGAAACTCGATGGTGTCCACAATAAGCAAGAAGGCGACCCTAAGAAAGCGGCGCAGATCATCTTGGAGCAGCTAGACTCTGATGCTCAAACGCTTCGCTTGCCGCTCGGCAAAATTCCTTTGATTACCATTGGGATGAAAATCGATAGTTTAAAATCTGATGTAGCAGCGAATCGAGAGATCGCGACCAAGGCGGTATTTTAGATCGCTTTGACTAGTGGATAAGTGATGGCTTAGGACTGCTCCGAATGGGCGGTCCTTTGTTTTTTAGTCAGCTTTGGGGATCGCTTGGAGTAGAGATAAAAGAGTACTTGGTTTTCCTGAACGGTTGGAGGTTTATATATTTTAGTGCTTACCAATAGTATAGAGAAAGTCTTTTGCATGTTATTACGGAAAGTCGTAATTTGTTGGGGGATGAATGTTATATAGAAAAGGAGGGGAGGGCCGGAGCGAGCCTAAAATGAGTATTGAGATAATTAAAAATACTAAAAATGGAGATATTTGATCAAGTAAATTATTGGACTACTTTTGTCTCTAGGTTATTTACTATTGGAGCAACCGGTATAGCAATATGGGTTTTTATATTTAATAGAGAGAAAATATCCTCAGCTTTTGATTTACTCCTTAACTATTCAAAGAGAATGACTCTAAATGAATTGAATAATAAGATCCAAAGACTAAATGACTTTACGGCAAATGATGCAACGCAAAAAATGGAAGTTATTAATATACTAAGTGAGATTGAAGGTCAAATTATTGGAAACAAAAAGATAGCTGGTGATCTAAAAGCTCAACTTTCAAAAATTCATAGGTATATAGATAGTCCTAAAACACTTTCGGAACCTAAGAAACGAAGTCTAGTGAGTGAACTTCGAGAAAGTATTAGGAATATTGATTTAGATAATTTGGAACAAATCGCAAAGAAATGAAGATAGTACAAGTAGTCAATAAGATCATTGAAAATAAAGATAAAATATCTGAGGTCCAGAAAAATGGGAAGGAATATTTTTTTAAGTATGACTCTAGGTACATATGGTCAATACTCCGAGGTGAGGAAGAAGAAGAGTATTGGATTCATTTCTATCCTAAGGTAAAAATGAGCTATGAAGAATTATTAGATTTTAGGGAATGGCACACCCTGGAAGGAGATTACTTAACCTATTCAACTTCCGTCTTAAAGACTCAGGAAGCTTTTGAAACCTTTAAAGAGTTGTACCATATCATAGCCGATAAATTATTAGGAGTAAATGATATTTTTGATGAAATATTGAGAAATTGAATTTTATACCAGTATTTTCATCTAGTTGGATCCACTTCCCCCAAAGCGTTTTACTCAAAAAAATCAAAGCAAATGGGCTTAGACTATAATTTTAATATCGTACTAGAAAAAGATAAGCTAGAAGAAGCTATTTCTTGGATTAAAAAAGAGGCCAAAGAATTCACCGAAACAGAAGAAAGCAATGCTCAAATCAATGCTAACTTGATCTTACAATTGAAGAGCGATCCATTTTTAGAAGAATACTATCAAACTAGATTTAAGGCTAGTGATTCAGCATTTTTTAAAATTGGAACAAATCAATGGACATTAGGTTACATTCATTTTTTTATAAACAAAACAGATGAAATAGAGGAAGTCGAATTGTGTTTTATGGCTTCTACATCGGGAATGAGTCGATTATTTGCCAAGTCTGATTCTGTGATTGATTTTTTTAGAGAAATGAGTATCCAACTCAATGCTAAATATTGCTATTTAGACATGGAGGCAGAAGGGAGGAAAGAAATTATGAGTGCATAAGTGTTTTGATTTCCCAGTTTACATCACCTAATACTCTTTAAGACTTTAAAGATATTTTCGCTTTTTGCTAAAAATTAGACGGGGAATCAATCCCGCAGCTCAAAGCTGCACGACAGATGGTGTCTGAGATAATCTAAAGTGACAAAGTAGTATTTATAGTAAATAAAATATTATTTCAAATCAAAATGAGATCCCCTTATGGCTAATAATAAACTACTCTTAGAGGAAAGACAAACGGACCTTGGTAATTTTATAGTCGGAAGATTATTGCCTTTTAGAAAAAAGAGACAAGTTGGGCCTTTTACTTTTATTGATCACATGGGGCCTTCTAAGATTGGCAATGGAAATTATATGGATGTTGATCAGCATCCTCATATTGGATTAAGTACGTTGACTTATTTGTTGGAAGGGGAGATCGAACATCGAGATAGTACTGGAAGTGTTCAGGTAATTTCGCCAGGGGATATTGGGTTTATGACTTCTGGCAGTGGCGTAAGCCATACAGAAAGAACTCCCAAAGAAAAAAGAGGGAAGGGAAGCTCCGTATTACATGGGTATCAGGTATGGGTAGCCTTGCCGAAGGATAAAGAAGAGATTGCGCCGAGTTTTGATTTTTATGCAAAAAAGGATATTCTTACTTGGGAGATGGAGGGACTTAGCCTAAAACTGCTGGCAGGAAATGCTTTTGGAAAGTCTGCTTTATTGCAAGGCTACTCTCCATTATTTATGGTCGATATTTTTGCACCAGAAGAAACGACCTTAAACCTTCATGGACAATTAGAAGGAGAAGTCGCTTTTGTTATTGTGAAAGGATCTATAAACAGTCAAGGGCAAGAGGTTAAAGCGGGCCAAATGCTCATCAGTAAGACTGATGATGAATGTGAAATATGCTTAGATAAAAATACTCAGATTTTACTTTTTGGAGGAGCGGCCTTACCAGAAGAACATTTTTTATCTTGGAATTTTGTGTCCCACAGCAAAGAGCGATTGAAAAAAGCCAAAGCAGATTGGATCAATAAAAAATTTCCGAAGGTCCCTGATGATGATACTTATATTCCATTCCCAGATTTTAGAAAATCAAAATAGCAATGTAGCAGGCTAGGTCAAAAGACCTGTCATTAATTTCCATTCCAACTTTCCTTTCCGGTAGGCAGTCCCATCTTTCTTCTGTTTTTAATCAGGAGCATTTCCTAATATCAAAGTCTTGGTGTAACAATGTAAATGTAAAACTGTTTTGTTCTCCCATTCTAACCTATTGATCTGTTTAATTACTACTTAGTGTATATTTTACAATTTAGTTAGTGTTTGTTTTACAATTTGCTCTAAATTTTATTACATTTGTAGACAAGGTATTTTCCTTATATCATGGATTATTCAAAATTTGATATCGAATTAGTGGTTTAAGGCCACTATTAATTTTGTTTTTATTTAAGTGTAAAGTTTTTTATAAAGTTCTCAGGAGTCTTTATTGGACCCCTTTGATCCGTCAAACTCTCATCAAAAATTAAGTGTAATTGATTCCATAGATTAACGATTGACCAATCAATCGTCTAGGATTGCTATATGTTGTTTTCAATTCGAAAACCTCTTTTTAGCACAAGATTATTATTTCACCATCTAAAATCAATACACATGAAAAATCATTTTTCTTTACCCATTTTTGTTCTTATTTCCCTTTTATTATTTACCACTTCCTGTAAGGATAAATATGAAGAGGATTTGTCTGTCCCAGAAAATTTAAGCGAAGAGGCTATCGTTGACCTTGGCGAAGAAGCTGCAACTAGAGGACCTTGGCAAGATGTTTTTTGGGATGGTTTTAATTGGTTCAATTCCAATAATTGGTCAAAGACGAACAGACAAGACTATAATTCTTGGAGATGTAGATATTTACCAGAACAAGTATCTATTGGTAGTTGGGCAGGTGTTTCTTTTTTGATACTTAGAGCAGAAAAGTGGAACAATACCCAATGGAAATCCGGGCATATAAAATCCAATCGAAACTATAGACCTAGCAATAATGAAGAGATAAGATTTAGAGCTAGAATTAAATTTAATTCTTTCAATTTTGATGGCTCTTGGAGACCCTATAGTGACAGTTACGGAGCTTGGCCTGCGTTCTGGACCGTGGAGGAAAATGCTTGGCCAACAAAAGGAGAAATTGATATTATGGAAGGCTACACTTATGGCAATCAAAACAATGACCGCTATGCAAGCAATCTATTTTTTGGATGGCAAGCAGGAACCAATATTTTGAATTCTAGTCAATCTACTAATTATTATAATAATGCAGTAAATGGTGAAGGTGGCTGGAATAACTTTGAAATGCGTTGGTCTAATAAAAATGGATGGAATACCGTAAGGATATATGTAAACAACACTTTAAGAAAAACCTATACCAATAATAATGTGAGTGGTTTGCGATTAGATGTTTTCTCCCCTCATAATATCATTCTCAATTTGAATATTGGCGCTAATGATGACTTAAATCTTTTTAATAATTCGCAGAATAATGTATTTGGTAGAACTGAAATGCTTGTCGATTATGTAGATGTTGACAAACGTACGATTTAACATAAGCGCACTTCGTATTATTGGAAGACGTATCAAGAATATGGAAAGTAGAATGCCAAAGATTGGTATCCTACTTTTTTTGAGCGAAGTAGTTCGTAAAAAAACATCAAAAAAATGACTTATATTGGAGCTTATCATTTATACTAAAAAATATGAAATCGAAAATTATTTTATTCCTGACTTTTACCACTTTAATCATCGCTTGTCAACCCCAACCCAAACCGGCGGATTCAAAATCAGAGGTGTCTTCAGCGGTCCAAGAAATAGCAGATGATAAAGCGGCTCCCTTGGTTTCGAAAATGATGGAAGCGATGGGAGGTCGGCAAAAATGGGAAGCCCTCAATTATGTGTCTTGGACTTTTTTTGGAGCGAGACATTTGGTTTGGGACAAAAAAAATAATCGAGTAAGAATTGAATCTCCACGAGACTCTTCTGTTTATTTGGTTGATCTCAATAAGCCGATTGGTAAATATGCTTATAATGGTGTCGAAGTGGTGGATACCAAAAAACTTTCTGCAAGACTTAAAAGAGGAAAGAGCATCTGGATAAATGATATGTACTGGTTGTTTATGCCCTTCAAGTTTTATGACGAAGGAGTAAGCGTAAAATACCTCAAAACAGATACGACTTTAATGGGAGTACCCGCAGACGTACTAGAACTGACCTTTGATAAAGTAGGCGATACTCCTGAAAATAAATATGAAATCTATATTGATCAAAAAGACCAACTGATCAAGCAATGGAGTTTCTTCGCAAATGCGGATCAAGCGGAGGCTTCCAAAATTTGGCCTTGGGATAACTACAGCGATTTCAATGGCTTATTACTGTCCTCCAATCGTTCCGACCAGAGCGGTCCTTCTAATGTCAAAGTTTATGAACATTTAGACGATAAGGTGTTTACCAGTTTTGAAGAATTTAAATTTTATTAATCGAAGTTGTTTTAAAACAATCTCCTATGTCCTCCATCGTAAAGCCATCCGTAATCAAAGAAATCGCCAGAGAAATTGCTAGAGGCAATACCTGCTATGTTCATAAATATTCTAAAAAAATCACCAGCATTGATCATACCATCGAGGATGAAAAAACGCTAGCCGCTCAAGAGCAACTACAAGCTGAGTTAGAACGAAAAATAGAAAATTACCTAAAAATAGAAAAGCTAAGTACGGAAGATCAATTGGTGATGAGGAAAGATTTTTTAGAAGAGTTATCGGATAAAACGCTGCGCAAACAATTGTCAAATGCTTTAAACCGAAAGAATCCTATTCGAAATTTTAATCAAGCCATAGAAAGTGACCTGGAATTGAATCAACATTGGCGGAATTTTAACTTTACAGAATACCAGCGATGGGTTTCTAATTTTATCATCGACGCTTATAATTATTAAGAAATGCCCTTTTGTTTGACCTACTCTAATAAAACATCCGGCAGACCAGACAAGCTGGTAAAATGAAAAAAATAATAATCCTATTCGCATGGATAGCCATCGGATTTTGCTCCTGCGAGCAAAGAGAAGCACCAAGGCCAGACAAAAAGGACATTGATTTGGAGTCAGTAGACTCGATCCCTTACCAGCTTCCAAAAACATTTTCTTATAGTCCTGCTACTTTTATCGACACTGAGTTTAAATACCCAGATGCTAAAGGAAAAAACCTAATCCTACAAAATAGTCTTCCCAAAGGAGGTGGAGATATTGAGGGAATAAGAGGTTATTACGACGCCAATGGAAGGCATTATGGCTACGGCGTATTCTGGAATCGGATAATCAATGAAACGGATCGTCCAGTAGCCTTATCCCTAAACTTTCCTGCCGATTCATTCGCCATTAGCTCAGCACCAGATTCCTATTTTAAATTATTTTTACTCCAAGATACCATGACGCTTGATAAGCTGTCATTATACAATTATGGCATCAAAGGTTTAAAATCTTTTCTAGATACCAATTTCAATAAAGCCACCGTGTTGCAAAGAACAATTCTCCCCAAGGAAGAGTATATTTTCTTAGTTGCTTTGCTCTTAAAAGTACCTAGAAATGGTCCAGTACGTGCGGGCTTTATCGCAGAGGAACAAGAGCTTGTCTATAGAATTAGCATAGATCCCTATGGTTGTACGATAATCCCTTGCGGACAGATGGAGTTCAAAAATTAAGATTTTTTGAGAAGTCGTGGACTAAGTTTAAGGATTGAAGGGAAAGGGTATTGGGCGGCTTGATAATCGCGGAAGCCCCAATATCTTCCGCAGACCCCAAACCCCACTAAAATCAATACCCCCAAAATTATTCCTCCTCCTCACTAAGTTCCTTCACCAAAGGAAATACATTCAACACAGCTATTCCAAAAACAGGCGACAGTGCGTGTGCTGTATTACTCATCACTACCACGACCGCATCTTTCTCCGGAATCAAGAGCAAGACCGCAGCGCAGCCCGTCTGCTCGCCAGTATGTCCATACACTTGGCCCAAGTCAGGATTTTCTCCATACAAAAACCAACCCATGCCATATGGATTGCCATCATAAGCCAAGCCCGGTTTTTCCATCATCATTGCAAAGGTCTCCTCCTTGAGGAGTCGATGATCGATGACGGCTTTCCCAAATTTCAAAAGATCTCCTACGGTAGAATAGAGGCCACCACCCGGTACCCGATTGCTCAAATTATTAGTTTTGGACAAGCGAATTTTTCCTCGCTTGGTTCTGCGGTATAGGCTAGACTTATTTTTATAATTTTCCTTGAGGTGCTCTACACCTGTATTGTCCATCCCACAAACAGTCCAGATGTGTTTTTGCATATAATCTTCATAGGATTGTCCAGAAACTGCCTCAATCACCATTCCTAAAACCACATAACCGTAGGTGGTATAATGTTCCGCATTCCCCGGTTCGTCCACCAATGGTCGATCTTGAAAAACAGTAGCGGCTTCCGTCAGGCTGGCGTATTGCTGTTTACTTTCTGTTTCTTTTCCAGATTGATAAGCACCAATACCAGAAGAGTGGAGCAATAACTGTCGGGTAGTGATACGACTGGCTTGTTGCTTGGGGTAGGCTGGGAGATAGGTGGCTATGGGTTCGTCCAAATCCAATAATCCTTGCTCGTATAATTGCAAAGCGGCTACGGCTGTCATCGACTTGGAAATCGAAGCAATCCTATTGAGAGTCCTTTTTTCAAAAGGGGCTTTGGTTTCGATATCTCGGTATCCAGCATTTGCGGTTATTTCTTTTCCCCCTATCAGAAGACCAGTTACCGCTCCGGCAAATTGGCCATCGGCGACACCTTGATCTAGGCTTTGCTGTAGCCGCTTGCTTGGTGTGATTTCCTGAGCAGACAAGGAATGGAGGGAACTAAAAAACAAAGAGATAATTAAGAAGAATGATTTCATAGGTCTATTTTATTTTATTGGTCATTTGGTGTCCCTTTGTCACTCAAAGGAGCTCACCCTGATGTATTTTTCATTGAATTTGAATTCTTCACAAAGAAGAAGATTCTCTAGGCAAAAATCAAGTGTTTTGGGGCTTTTGGGGCGAAATGGGGCTACTTAGGGGTGAATGTAGACTTCGTCAGTAGGCTTGATTTGTATTTTTGAGAAACGGGAACCGTCAATTGGGTCAAGACCAAAGTGAGACCATCTTTCCATTCTATAAAATGCTGAGGATTGATGAGGTAAGAACGATGTACTTGGATCAAATCGGGGACGGTTTGGTGTAGTTTGCGTAGGCTGCTCCGCAAGAGCTTTTTCTGTACCTGTCCCTCCATCAAATAATAAACGGCTACATAATTATTAGCAGCTTCCAAAGCCACCAGATCTGTCAGGGCTAGTTTTAGTATATCTAGTTTATTGTCTCCCAAGAGGGTCACAGTTTCTTGCGGAGGGACTACTTCTATAATATCGGGCGCTTGTCGCGCCACGAGGTAGCGGCCTGCTAGAATAACGGGCAATAATATGGAAATCGTTGGCAGATAGATGCCTAAAGCAAAGTTATAAAAGCCAAAAGTACCATTTACAATTTCCGTTTTATAATACGCAAAACAAATCGGCAAAGCATAACAACAAAATAGAGCAACGATGGCTGCCTCGTGAAGAAGTTCCCATTTCCCCAAATACTGATAAAGCGTATTTTGAATAGGAATAAGTAGGGCATAGCTAAGGAAAAAAACCAAACCATAGCCCAACATCAAATGGGTGCGTATGCTCAGCGGTACTTCGGCAGCATCAAATGGCCCTATCAACACCAAAAAAATGTAAAGCCAGATTCCCAGTACTAGACCCACCAAAAGTTGTGGACGATAGTGGATGTTGAGAGGTATTTTTTTGCTTAGCATTGTGCCACAAAGATATAAGAATGTTTTTATTTGAAAGGAGGTACTAGCTTACATTGCTCTTGTACGGTGGGTGCTATGGTCGCGGGAAGAAGCTATAGCTGTAAAAGCAGGAAAAAAGGAGAGGAAAAGGGGAGTGTCAACATCAATTTGGAGGGAGGAGGCGAAGGAGTACTATGGATGCTATGGCAGCAAGTTGCAATTTGTAGTGACTATAGCGGAGATATCCCTTATTTTAGGCGATTTTTGCTCCCTTGTTTTAGGACTATTTAATTGGTCAAAAAGAGAACAATGGAAAAAATGTTGCGTATAAAAGTAGACGAATAATAACAGAACAATTAAAATATGTTTTTTTTTACTAAAACGCTTGAACATCAACAATTTAATTACATATCAAAAGATAGTTATTAGCTTATTTTTTATAGTCGGTTTATGCTTTAATTTACAAAGCCAAACCCAATCGAGAGCGCTATTAGATAGCTTAAAAAATATTTATGAACAATCAGATAATGATACGCTAAAGCTTAAGGCACTTACCCGCTTTGCCAGAAGGTACCGTTATATCAATATTGACTCTTCCAAGTATTTCTTAAGGAAGTCTATTCAAGAATATAAAGATAAAAACATAAATAACGCTAATCGGGCTTTCCCTTATAATGTAATTGCTAATATTTACAAATTAGAACCTAATATAGATAGTGCCAGGTACTATTATGAAGAAGCGTATGGAACCTTCCAAAATAGCAGTAATACTTTAGCGCTTCTCGCAATCATTCCGCCTTATGGTGAATTTTTAATTTCTACCAATGAAGCAGAAAAGGGCATCAAGATGTTTCAAGATGGAATTGAATTGGCAGAAAGAAATAATGAGTATGCTAACCTTAGCTATCTGTTTTTATATCTAGGTAATGTTTATTCTGATGTCCAGAAGGACAATGATCGAGCTAGAGATTTTTATAGGAAGGGCCTAGAGGCCAGCCAACTTATGGCTAAAGATATTAGTTACGATCGAGTTATTGCTTACATTAATTTAGGACTTTCAGATATTTATCTTGATGAAGAAAAAATCGATAGCTCTATTATTTGTGCAGAAAGGACCGTTGAATCTGGAAGTTATACCAAACTATATCAAGAAGTAGTATCAGCTTATAATAATATTACCAAGGCGCATATTAGTTTAGGACAATTTATAGAAGCGAAAGCGTATAATTTAAAAGCATTGGCATTAAACCGAAAGGTAAAAAATTTCTATGCTACGCTCAATTCAAAAATTCTAACTCAAAAGATATTATTATCAATAGGTGATTATGCAAATTGTATAGAAGAAGGAAACCTATTATTAAGTACGAAAGATGAAAATCTGAGTAACACAATGAAAGCGAATATATATGGAAATATTTGCGATTGTTATATAGAAACAGGGGATTTGGAAAGGGTCTCTATGGCAAAAGATTCTCTATTATTCTACACCAATGAAGTGCTTAAGACGGAGCACAATGAATTATTAGCATTGGCCTATAATAAGTATCAAAACAAAGAACAGAAAATAGAGAATAGACTATTGAAGGCCAAACATAAAGCGGATGCAGAACAATTGAGAATTCAGCGATTTGCAGCGATCGGATTGATTGCAGCCTTAATCCTAGCTGTGTTTTTAATCATTGTAGTTTTTAAATCCAATTTGCAAGAGAAAAAGTATAATGAAAAATTAGAAGAAATTGTAGGGGTAAGAACGAAGGAGTTGCAAGAAGCTAATGCCAACTTAATCCAATCCAACCGGGAACTGAAAACCTTATCCTACATTGCGTCTCATGATATCAAAGAGCCCATTAAGAATATCGGAACCTTTGCAGGTTTAATACAGCATAAATTATCGAAGTGGGAACGAAATGAACTTAAAACAGAATTTCAGATCATTCAAAATAGCACCAAACAATTATATACACTCATTGAAGATTTTACTTCTTATATCTCTTTTTCTAAAATGAGCGAATTGCCGATTCAAGAAGTTGATTTGAATACGATCATTCAAGATATCAAAACCAATCTATTGGTGCTGGATCAAAATATAAATGGAGAAATCAATGCAGAGAATTTACCGATCATCCAATCTAATAAATCGGCCATTTACATTATCCTAAAAAACCTAATTGATAATGGCCTCCGGTATAATAACTCAACGCAACCAACCGTAAATATATCAATCAATAGAACGCCTTCCGCTTTAGAGATCGTGGTAGAAGATAATGGAATTGGTATCGCTCCAGAATATCATGAAGAGATATTTAAAATGTTTAAAAGATTGCACAATAGAGGAATGTATAAAGGCTCTGGTATCGGCCTTTCCATTGTTGAGTTATTAACAAAAAAATTGCAGTATGAAATAAGCATCAAAGATGCTCCCCATGATGGAAGTCAATTTGTCTTATCCCTAACCGGAATAGGCGCAGAAACAAAAGCCACTACCTTCGGTAGTGCACTGAGCGCTAAGTAGAGGCGGCTCCGCCTCTGAACGTACATCAGAGATAAAATTACTTTGACCCACAACTTCGCTTGTCCTCTTCTTTTTTTTCTAAAATAGCCTTCTTGTTTTTGCTGTTTAGCGCCTTTTCTCTTTAGAAATAGCAATAGATCTGTAAGATAGCTCCTAATTTGTTTTAGCTTGCTATAATAACTTTATTAGCTTGATGACATTCAACTCCAAGCACTTACTTATATTTACAGGAATATATAAAATTTCTAAATGCAGATCCTAAAAACTCATTTTCATCCAGATATCAAAACCTTAGAAAATAAATCTATTTTCACTAGGCTAGCGACTCGAGGGATTGCTCTGCAAGGCCATGATATTTTACTCCTTTATACCCAACGATATGAAGACTATAGCCTCCCCGGCGGCGGTCTAGATTTGGGCGAAGACAAAATCGAAGGAATGATGCGAGAGCTTAAGGAAGAAACGGGAGCCCAAGGTATTAAAAACATCAAAGCCTTTGGCGCCTACGAAGAATACCGGCCCTGGTACAAGCCAGATTATGACATTCAACACATGATTTCTTATTGCTACACTTGCGAGGTTAACCAAGAGTTGGGCCACGCAAAGATGGAGTCTTACGAAATAAAGAATGGAATGAAAGCGGTTTGGGTAAATATCCAGGAAGCCATCCGACACAACCAAAAGACCATGGCCACTAGTGATAAAAAAGGGATGTCCATAGAACGAGAAACTTTTTTGTTAAAACGGATCGCTGAAAAGATAATTTGAACCTTCTTTATAAATTCTACGGTTTATTAATTAGCAGTCACTAAGCTCGACCAAGTAGAATACAATCAGCAAAAGAAACTTACCCAAAACTTTCTCTACCTTAGCCCTCCATGATCAAAGCACAATGTATTGGGTTTTTAAATACGCCTCCCATCTGGCAAAAGAAACAATTTGATATTCAACAATTTGAATTTCCGAGTCTAGCATGGGATTCCTTTCCTCCCCAAGCCATTCCCAAAAACATTCGCTTAGGACATCAAATGGAACAGGTCTTTCAGCAGTTGATCAAACATTCCGATTCCTACCAAATTCTACTATATAATCTGCCCATCCGAGCAGGCGAAAGAACACTCGGGGAAATTGATTTTATTCTAAGGGACCAAGTAAGCGGTCGCTTAATCCATGTAGAACTCACCTATAAATTCTACCTACTCGATCCTGAAATTTCAGAACCCCACCTACAATTAGTGGGGCCCAATAAACGAGATTTGTTCTTTACCAAAATGGAAAAAATAAAAGACAAGCAGTTTCCATTATTGCATTCTCCCGCTGGCGCTAAAGCCTTACAAGCCCAGCATATAGATCATTTGAAAATTGAACACCAGTGCTGTTTTAAGGCTCAATTATTTTCTCCCTTTGGGAGCAGTATGGTCGATATCGGAGTTTTAAATAAAGATTGCCTAGTGGGGCACTGGTTGCGCTTTGATGATTTTAATAAGCCCGCATTCGCAAAGGCCCAATTTTACATGCCGACCAAATCAGAGTGGGTAATCAAACCCAAGGATCAAGTCGCTTGGAAATCACACGCCGCCATTAAGATGGACATCGACCAAGGCTTTCGTCAAGAAAAAGCACCCATGATTTGGTGGAGAAATTCCAAGGGGGAAATTGAAAAAATATTTGTGGTTTGGTGGTAAAGATAAAGAGGTTTTCTTTTGTTTGACCAATCTGTATCTAAGGGCATCTTCTAGTGATTTTCATATATCTTCAACTACCTCGCTAGTCTTCCTGCGAAGACACCAGTAAAGAGAACAACTTTGCTTATTTACCGTATACAATCCATGAGAGATTACAGATTCCTTTCTTCCTCTTCAAATGAGGTGAAAAGACACTGAATACAAGACAAAAGGATTGCGGAGTCGAATGACCAATAATTATCATTGATTCCTAAATACAATGCTTTCCTAAAAGGAGCATTTATTCCTTGAATCACCCCACCAAAAAAACCTTTTAGAGACTAAAAGAGGAGAGGGGCCTACAAGTTTTGTCCTGTGTTACAGAAAACAGATATAAGAAATGAAGATTTTTGGCCCTCTAGTTTTTTTTCTATTTTTTTTCCTTAATTCCAATGCTCAAATAGTTGGAGGTTGGGGGACGTGTGAGTTTACTACAATTGCTACAATGAATGCATTTGATCCTTCTACAAATGCAAATGCCTGTAAAAAAGCATATGTACAAGCTAATAATGCACATTACAGATGGAATGGTAGCCAATGGGTACAAGATAATTCCGAAAATATCTATAATGCAAATGGAACCCTGAACGCTAATCGAACCGTCAACCTAAGTGGTGCAACTCTAACTTTTGATGGAACAGAAGATATCATTTTTGAAGCGGACGGGGATGTCGGAATTGGAACCCTTGCTCCCAATGCTAAATTGGATGTCAATGGAGTAAGTCTAATAAGAAATGGCAGTGACTGGCGACCAACGGGAACTGGACAACTCCAATTTGGCTATAATGGCAACGCTACTTATCGTCATTCAATAAAAACCCGCCACAACTCAAATAATAATAATTACAACAGTATAGACTTCTATACTTGGGAGCAAGGCGTTGATGCTTCTGGTGATTTGGGAACGCGTCATGTGATGTCCGTGAGTGCACAAAACTCAGGAAGTGTTGGCGTTGGAACGCTGGTTCCCAATGCTAAATTAGAAGTGAATGGCGGCAACGTTCGTTTTTCCAATTATGGAACTGGAACCTATGATGAAGCTTCGCCTGCGAGAATTTTAGGAGTCCAAGCGGATGGGGATATAGTAGAAGTTCAGTTATCTGCGAGTAATTTACAAGATAATATTTACAACATAAATGGTAGCCTTACCGGAAATCGAACAGTTGC
>CAYQRA010000056.1:0-1550 GCA_964419315.1 uncultured Saprospiraceae bacterium
TCTCTTCTTCGTAGCTTTGCGAAGCAATCGATTCTAAGAAAGGGTTTTTACTAGCTCTCTTCAATTGCCTCGGATTATTCATGGCAAAGCCAGAATGGTATTCGCCTTTCAGGGCGAGACTCAGTGCATTATCCATCTCCAAAGCATGATAAGGAGGACAAGCGTCACAAGCATTATCAAGATAACGACCAATCCAACCTTGGCTCAAATACTCGTGGCTATCACTTCCCGTATGCCAAATATCCATAGATCGAAAATGCGATCGGTCGGGATTGGGATAACCCACATTATTGACTACCGTCATCAAGCCGTCTTCAAATACGCTGCGCAAGGATTCCATCGCAGGATTAAAGCCTAAATAATCACCGATTTGTAGGACTTCCTTTTTGGGAATGGCCAATTGTGGTCGCAATTGAAAATAGCGATCATCCTCAAAAGGAATAATGGTATTTAAGCCGTCATTGCCGCCTGATAATTGTACGACCACCAATATTTTTCCCGATCGACTTGCTTGCCTTTTTCCAAAACTTTTGGCTTGCAAAAAGCTAGGAACCAACAAGGAGGAAGAGGCTAGGGCGGATGCTTTTAAAAATTTTCTTCTTTTCATTTTTTCATTTTTTGTCGGGGAAAAACGGATACTGTTTCGAGCTAAGTGACGGATCAAGAATTCCGTCGAGCTACCTAGTTACACCGATTTAACACATCTGATATTCTGGCAAAGACATAATTTGTAGCGCCATACTTTTGATGTAATCTTCTTTATTTCCTTTGGCAGCAAAAGAGTCGATTTGTGTTTTGGTGAGCTTAGAATTGGCTTGCAAAAGATACTCTTTTAATCCTGTAAAAATAGCGGCATCGCCTGCTTGATCAAAAAGAGCGACCAAAGGATCGAAGTTTGTTTTCGCTTCCAATTTTTGCATTTTCCGACCGGGGATTTTGGCCTTTAAATCTTTATCATTAAAAGCAACTTCAGCGGCACGATAGAGATAGGCCACTAGATTGAGACGGAGGAGCAAGGTCGAATTATCAATCCAGTTTTTTCCTCCTGGCCAACCGGCGACATTGGGGGGCTTGAATAAAATTTGGCCTAAAGCACGCTGCGCAAATAATAAAGATTTTGCAGTGGTAAATTCTACGTCTAGGCTACGCATGACCCCCGCGACTAAATCAATGGGAGACTTGATTTTAGTCCCTACATTTTGGGGTGCATAAAACCAGTCGCTGGTAAAAATTTGACGAAGTAATTTACCAATATCATAATCCGAAGCATAAAAATCACGAGCCAGTTCACGGACTCTATTTTCGTCTATTTTTTCATGGACGAAATAGCTATAAATTTTTCGGCAGATAAAGGAAGCGGTCGCTTCCTCTTCGAGTAAAATATCAATGATTTCTTGACCGTCAAAAGCACCTTGGCGGCCCATAAATTTTTTGTTTTCAAAATCGTGCTGTCGCCTTCGAAAAATAAAATCGCCGCGCAGATTACTAGACCAACCAGTAAAAGCTCGCGCTGCCGATTGGACATCTTCTTCCGAATAATGACCTCGTCC
>CAYQRA010000056.1:1650-15951 GCA_964419315.1 uncultured Saprospiraceae bacterium
ACTCTTTCGAGCAGTGGACTTGCGCTACTTGCGCTCATTCTCTCGATCCATTGTACATTCAAGTCGCGGACTTTCTCCTTACCGTTTTCTCGAAGTTTTTTCAATTCTCCTTTCCCTAATTTTTTGAGTTGTTCATTGCTTCGGTTCCCTAAAAAATGGGGTTCTGCAATCGCCTCCCTGTCTTGTGCCTGCGCAAAGAGCTGCTCGATCGCTTGATCCAAAGTCCAATTTTGCCTAGTTGACCATTCTTTTGGACTTAAGCCAAATCCAGCTCGCCAATACAGGTGTTTTATTTTCGATGCACTAGTCATAAATCTATTTTTTTCAAGAGGGATGTTTCTTTGACTGCTTCGAGAAGGAATGGTTTAGCAATGGCTAAAAGAAAAATTCCAAACAAGTTTTTTTGAGATTTGGCTTCTAAAAGAAATACGAGTGATGAATTTCAAGATTAACTTCCTTATTTTTATAAAAAAATCATGAAGTATCTCTTTTCTTTCTCGGTCTTAGCGCTTGGTCTACTCTTGGGATGCCAGCATAAGTCGACGAATAGAATTACCGCCAATGAAAGTGATGCTCTTGCTCAATTGGAAGAGATCGCCTTGGCTTTAAAAGCCAAAGCAGAAGAACCTACAGATTACCCCTTGGCACAATCCCTTGTGGATAAAAGTCTTGATTTTGCCTTGGTGTATAAGGATTCTGAGGAATTACCTGCCGTTTTGTTTAGAGCAGGCGAAGTCGCCCGCAGTATTCAGAACTACGAGCAAGCAATTGCTATTTTTTCGCGGATTTACACCGATTTTTCTAAAAGTCCACTCGCGGTCAATGCCTTATTTTTGGAGGCTTCCACTTTCGAAGATTGCCTAAAAGATAAATCACAAGCCCAATTGCGTTATCAGCAATTGATCGAAAAACACCCAGACCATTTATTGGCCGAACAGGCTCGACTACTGATAAAAAACATTAATAAAACCCCAGAAGAATTGATTCGGGAGTTTGAAAAAAACAAGTAAACCTATCCTATAAGTGAACTTTACCTTTTTACCCGCTAAATATTTTCTCCGTCTCAGGCAACCTTTTGCCCTTAAGCAACACCATACTTTTATAAAACCATAAAAGACACCTATTTGGAGCTCGATAATAATCAACTAATCCGTAAATGCTTGGCAGGAAATCCTTCTGCACAAAAGGCCTTATACGAAGCTTACAAAGTCCCTTTATTTAGGGTTTGTTTGCGGTATGCCAATGATCGAGCAGAAGCAGAAGATATGCTTCAGGATGGGTTTATTAAGATTTTTCAGGATTTGAAAAACTATCGTGGAACAGGGGCTTTTGGTGGTTGGATGCGCAAATTAATGGTCAATGTTGCTTTACAACACTTGCGTAAAAAGAAAAGACTTTTTCCGCCCATTGACCTTCAGGAAGTCCACGAACAGTTTCAAACCGATGAAGACATACACGCCGAAATCAATGCCAAAGCATTGACCCAACTGGTACAACAATTGCCTCCAGGGTATCGAGCGGTCTTCAATCTTTATGTGATAGAAGGCTATTCGCATAAAGAAATTGCGGAGCAATTGGGCATTACGCTTAGTACCTCTAAATCTCAATTATTCAAAGCCAAGGCTACCCTCAGGGGAATCCTTGAAAAAATGATAATCAATTAATATATGGATGAAAATCTACATAAAGATCCCTTAGAAGAACTTTTCCGAAAAAAACTAGAAGATCAGAACCTAGAGAAAAAATCAGCAAGCCCTGATGAGTGGGATTTGCCTGCGGATAATCTTTGGGACAAGATTGGGTCGGCAGTGGAAGTCCAAGCACCTGTCAAAGGGATATGGGTGAGTAGTAAATTACAACTTATTGCTATTGCCGCCAGTATCCTCTTAATCATTGGTGTATTTACTTGTTTTCAATCTTATCAAACCCAGCTCAATAGTTTGAGCCAAAAAGTAGAAGAACTTTCTTCTCAAAAAGAGTTGAATAATTCAACACTAACCAACGAACAGGAAGGGAAGCTTGAAGAGGTTCCAGCCACGGAAACACCAACAAAGGCGAATCTTCCTAAACCAACTTTAAACAAGCAAGATTCTAAAAGTAAGCTAGATCCTTCTCCTTCCGAGGCTCCCGCAACTACAGAAAACAGGAAGCAAAATTCAGCGATTCGCTCCAATCCTCCCGCTGATAAAAATACGCTTAACCGCAACACCAAACCCGACAAAGCTTCTAGTACCAGTACTGCTGGAATAAGCAGCCCTCCAGATTTTACAAATCCAAAAAAAACTACAGAAACTACTACTACTACTGTTCAACAAAATCCCGAATTGATCTTGGCGGAACAAAAACCAAGCAACTCGCCTTCTTCCAACTCCGCTATTCCTTTGCAAGAAAAACAGAACCCAGAGGATTCTGAAGCTCAAATTGCAAATCCTAATACGATTACTTGGACGGAACTTCCTAGCTTGTCGACCGCTCAAATTACTTTATTGGATCAAAAACAAGCCATCGTCCCGCTCCCTAATACGGCCAAACAGCCCATTATCAAACCTGTCCGAAAATTAGCTAGCAAAGGTTTTTATGCAGGTCTACTTTATGCACCTACCGCTACCTTCATCGAAGTTCAAGTTCCTAAGAAACATCCAAGAAGACCAAAATTAAAAAAAGAAAAAACTATTTTGACCGCTTTCCAAGGGCTCAAACTGGGGTATCAAATCAATCCTAATTGGTCCATTGAAATCGAAGGACGCTATAGCAATGCGACTATAGAAAACGAAAACTCCTTTGAACTAAACTATTCCAAACAAAAAGAAAGAAAGGATGGTCAACGCTATGAGGGCAATTATGATTCTTCGATCCCAACAGCTTATGGAGATTTTGATACGGAGATCGTCTTGTTCCGAGAAGCTAGCACAGACATCCCCGACCAAACGGCTGTCAATATAAATTTGGCTTCTAAACAGACCCTTCAATTACTCTCTATTCCGGTGCTTGCTAAATATAGTTTTGGACGCGGACCCATTCGCCTTACAGCTCGTGCAGGAGTCGCGGCCAATTTTATTTTAGATGATCAAGTGGAGCTCTCGGTTGCTAGTATTGACCAAATGGGCTTGAGTGCTAGAGGTAGCAAATTTAATCCGATCAAAAAAGGTTTGGGGAAAAATAATTTTGATTATCTATTGGGCTTTGGGCTTGACTTTCAGGCCAATAAAAACTGGCGAGTTTCCTTGGAACCTACTTTTAGTAGAGCCTTTAGTCCCATTTATGAAAAAGGTAGATTCACTGCTATTCCTAAAAAAGCAAGTGTGGCCCTTGCTGTCAACTACCAATTTTAATACAAAAAAAGGTAGAAGCTGTTTGATAGCGGTAAGCTTGTAGCCCCAATAATCGAGGCAAGAATGTCAATCCATTTAGGTACAATTTCTTACCTTCGCGGCAAAACAAACCTACATGATTGTATCTGCTATCGTCGCTACTGCCAGTAACCGAGTCATTGGAAAAGACAATGATATTCCTTGGTACCTCCCTGCGGATTTAAAGTATTTTAAAAAAACTACGCTGAATCATCATATTCTTATGGGGCGTAAAAGTTTTCAGTCGATTGGCAAACCACTGCCCAAGCGAACCAATGTCATCATCACCCGGAATCCTTATTTTATTGCCACTAACTGCCTAGTCGCTTCCTCTCTCGAAGAAGCCTTAGAGATTGCTTATGACAATGGAGAAAAAGAAGCTTTCATCATTGGAGGTGGAGAAATTTATCGGCAGAGCATTCCGCTATTAGATCGCTTGTATCTTACGGAAGTAGCGATTGCACCAGAAGGAAGCGTTTATTTTCCTGAACTGAATTGGGACGAATGGACATTGGTATCGGAGGAAGCACATGAACCGGATGAGAAGAACGAACATGCTTATGTCTTTAAGATTTTTGATAAAAAACCGACGGAGTAATCAACTTGGGGAATATTCGAATCTAATTTTTAATACTTTTTTAAATTTTTATTTTTTGACCTTCCTTCGGCAGTTTTTCTCGCTGATGTGTCTTTTTCTTCCTTTTTTCTTTTGACCTTTTATGGAATTTTGATCCTACTTGCGTCTATGTGGAAAATTTTATCTGATGAAAGAAGATTTTCTACATTACCTCTGGCGACTCCAAAGATTTGATCAAGGCAATTTATGCACCAGCGAAGGGGCCCCCATCCAAGTACTGGCGATTGGAGAACACAACCAGCATGCGGGACCCGATTTTTCAAATGCACGAGTTCGTATAGGAGATACCCTTTGGGCTGGAAATATTGAAATTCATATCAAGTCTTCGGAATGGTTAAAGCATCGGCATCAAGATGATCCGGCTTATGAAAATGTAATCCTGCATGTTGTTTTTGAAGAAGATGTACCAATTTTTGATAGCAGTGGAACGCTTCTCCCTTGCTTAGTCCTCCAGCATCGAATCGCAAAGGGCTTATCCAAAAAATATTTACGGCTCTTACAACAGGAAAGTTGGATTCCTTGTGCCTCCCAATTATCAAAGGTTCAAGAGATGACTAAAGTACTTTGGATGGATCGTTTATTGGTGGAGCGGCTGGAAGAAAAGACCAAGGCCATCAAGGCCATTTTGGTGCAAAGCAATAATAATTGGGAGGAAACTTTTTACCGATTTCTAGCAAGGTCTTTTGGTTTAAAAATCAACCCAGATGCTTTTGAGCAAGTGGCCAATGCGCTCCCGCTTAGTCTCCTAGGACGGCATAAAAATCAACTCCGCCAAATTGAAGCCTTGCTTTTTGGACAAGCTGGAATGCTCCAGAAAAACTTTGTCGACACCTATCCCCAACAATTGCAAAAGGAATATTTATTTCTGCAAAAAAAATACAAGCTACGAGCGATTCCTACTACTGCATGGAAATTTTTACGCCTGCGTCCTGCTAATTTTCCAACCATCCGTTTAGCACAATTCGCCATGTTGATTCACCAATCTAGTCATCTCTTTAGCAAAATATTAGCGGTGCAAAAAATAAAAGAAGTAGAAAATATGTTTGGCTGTCGCGTCTCTCTTTATTGGCAAGAGCATTATGTCTTTGATAAGATTTCTCCCAAAAGAAAAAAAACGCTTGGACGTTCTACCATTCATCTTTTTGTAATCAATACCATCGCACCTTTTTTATTTCTCTATGGCCAAGAAATGGGGGAAGAAAAATACAAAACCCAAGCCTTAGCATTGCTCGAAGAGCTCCAACCGGAGAAAAATAAAATTATTCAAAAATGGACATCTTTAGGAATGCTTCCAAAGTCCGCTTTTCAAAGTCAGGCTTTGTTACAATTAAAAAAGCATTATTGCGATCAACGCAAATGTCTATCCTGTCCGATTGGACATCAACTTTTGAACTGCTGACTCTAGGATTTGAAAGGTTGACCACGGGATTTGTCCAAGAACGAGAAATATTAGAAGTTACCTTTATTTCACTAAAAGCCACTTCTGAGAAAACTGAAAATGAGCACTCTTGCCTTTAAACCAATAAAGCCCCGAAGGCAAGTCTAAGCCTGACAAGGAAATAGTAATTTCTGTTTCCTCTAAATCTTGTTCCAATAGTCTCTGAATCAAGATACCATTTGCAGTAAAAAGATCGACCTGATGGAGACCTCTTTCCTTGGGTGTAAAAAGCAATTGACTATTCCCTGTAGAGGGATTCGGAAAAATGGAAGCTTCGAAAGTGGCGGCTTTTTGCGCGCTTATGCCAACTTCTAAATCTAGGGTGTAAGTAAACATTGATCGACCATAAGTAGCAGCCAACAATTTTTGCGTTGGTTCGTAATAATCTAAATCTGTCACTACGACATTGGGCAAACCTTGTCCTAATAATTCCCAATTATCTTGACTCGCGCTCGACCTAAAAACCCCTATATCCGTCGCTAATACTTCTACCTCAGGATCAGACAAGGATAAAATTTTATTGACTGGAACATCCGGCAGGTTACCAGAAATGTCTATCCAGTTGGTTCCATTATCAAAGGTTTTGAAAACATGAGCCAGATCAGAGTGATAGCGATAACCAGAAAAAGTAACAAAGGCAATGGCCGGATCACTGGGGTGCGATGCGATACTCGTCACCCAACGATTGGGAAGGTCATCGGAAATTTTAGTCCAAGTATCTCCCTTATTGAACGTCCTCCAAACATTTCCGTCATCCGTACCTGCATAGAGGATATTGGGATCGACTGGAGAAACAGAAATCGCAGTGATCGTTCCAAAAACCTGAGTTCCACCTCCGGGGCCATTACTCAAATCAGGGCTAATCGGCGTCCAAGAATCTGCTTGATTCGTAGACTCATACAAGTGATTGGTGCCCAAATAAAGGGTCGATGAATTGGTAGGGTCAAAGACGACAGGTGTATTCCAATTTGCTCGATCACTTGGACTTATACCGGTAGTCGCCGCGAAAAAAATATTACCACCATCCGTAGATTTTGCAAAATTACCATATTGGTATTCGGTATAAATAATAGTATTGTCATTGGGATCCACCAAAGTATAAAATCCATCCCCCACATAAATAATTTCCCAATCATCCAAAGCGCCATTTTTTGTCCGCATGGTACTATTGTCCTGCGTTCCACCATAAATTAATTCAGGATTTGATTCGTCAATCTCGCAAGTGTAAAACTGAGTAATCGGCAAACCATTTATTTTATCATAATTTTCTCCACCGTTAAAACTCAGATAAACACCGCCATCATTTCCAGCCAAAACCATATCGGGATTAGCAGGATGAATAAATAGGCTATGCTGATCGACATGAGCCCCCGAAAAAACAGTCTCCCAATTTGTCCCGCCATCCATCGAACGTTCCGCATCAAAGCCAGCAACATAAATTTGCTCTGGCTCCGTTGGATGGATCACTATTTTCCCAAACCACCACATATAAGGAACTTCGTAAATACCCGAAGCAGATAAGGTCTCCCAAGTCGCCCCATCATCTTTTGACTTAAAAATTCCTTCAATAAAACCAGCAGTATTGGCATAAAAAGCATTAATCTCATTTGGTAAAGAAGGAGCAATAGCCAAGCCAATCCGACCTTTTTCTGCAGGCGTATTAGGCAAACCATTGGTCAGTTCTTTCCAAGTATTTCCACCATCCACGGATTGATAGATTCCAGAAGTAGCGCCGCCGTAGGTATTGTTTTGTGGAGTCCGAGTACGTTCCCACATCGCCGCATATAAAATACTAGGATTTTCTGGATGGATGGCCAAGTCAATCGCACCAGTGATATCGGAAACAAATAAAACTTGCTCCCAATTTTCTCCACCATCCAAACTTCGATAAACACCTCGATCATCGCTTGCTCCAAAAAGGTCTCCCATTGCCGCTACCAATACTTTATTGGGATCCGTTGGATCAACGACTACTTTTCCAATACTCCCTACTTCTTCGAGTCCGCTAAACTTCCAGGTATCCCCCGCATCCGTAGATTTATAAACGCCCAGACCATCATAGGCCAAAGAACCACCTCCTCCATTCGCTTCGCCTGTACCGACATAGAGGGTATTTTCATCGCTTGGTGCAATCGCCATATCTCCAATCGCCAAACTCAAAGCATCTTCAAAAATGGGCGTCCAAGAATTCCCTTGATCGGAAGATTTGAAGATCCCGCCGGAGGCGGTTCCTACGTAAATAATCTCTAGACTTGAAGCGGGCATTTCTATATCGGTCACTCGACCTCCAATATTGGTAGGGCCAGCAAAATCCCAAGTACTATTGAACCGATTAGGGGATTGAGTTGCTTGTTCTTGGACTAGCTTTGCTCGGGTTCTTCGGGCAGCGACAAAAGCTTGTTTATCGATGGTGCCGTGTGGATAAGCTCTTTGTTGGAAAAACCAATCTCCCGGAACCAATTTGCTTTCGGCACTTTCTTTTGATCTTACTTCAGAAGCACTTGTTTTCTCTTGTTTATTGAGTGTCCATTGATCTCCAATAAAAAATAAACCCAAGGCCAAACTAATGGGAAGCAGGAATAGCATTTTCTTGTTTTTCATCGTTTATTTTTTTTGATTGATTCAAAAGACTGGAATAAGATATATCCATTTGCTTAGTGCTTTCTGAAAAATACTTATTTTGCCAACTAGGAATCAAAAATTGTATGAAGATCGTCGTTAATACTCGTTTTTTGTTGAAAGATGGACTAGAGGGAGTCGGTTGGGTAACCTATGAGTTGTTGCAACGGATCGTCCGCAATCATCCAGAGGATGAGTTTGTCTTTTTGTTTGATCGAGCATATGATCCTGCTTTTATCTTCGGACCAAATGTAAAACCTTTGGTTTTGTTTCCGCAAGCTCGCCATCCTGTTTTGTGGTATTGGTGGTTTGAATTTATGGTTCCTAGTGTTTTAAAAAAAGAAAAAGCAGATGTCTTTTTTAGCCTTGACGGTTATACTTCTTTGTCTACTTCTTTTCCAACGGTGATGATGATTCACGACATTGCACACCAACACTTCCCGGAGCAAGTTCCTTTGATTTCAAAATACTATTACCATCATTTTGTACCCAAGTTTTTAAATCGAGTAGAACAGGTGATCACCGTTTCTAATTTCACCAAGGAAGATATCATCCGACGCTATCAGATTCCGGCGAAAAAAATTGATGTGGTGTATAATGGATGCCGAGACATTTTTCGTCCCATTTCTATCGAAGAACAACAAATCACTAAGTCGGAATATAGCAAAGGAGCACCTTATTTTTTCTATGTTGGAGCCGTACATCCGCGAAAGAATATCCATCGTTTGATCCAAGCTTTTGATCGTTTTAAAAAAGAAACAGGGTTAGCGCATAAATTACTTATCGGCGGGCGTTTTGCTTGGAAAACTGGTGTTATTAAAAGCACCTATGAAAAGGCGACTTATCGAGCAGATATTGAATTACTCGGCTATCTAAAAGAAGAAGATTTGTATCGCTTATTAGGGGCGAGCGCTTGCTTTGTTTACCTATCTATTTTTGAAGGTTTTGGCTTACCGGTTTTAGAAGCTTTTCATGCGGAAGTTCCGGTGATCACTACCAATAGATCTTCGCTTCCGGAGGTGGCTGGAGATGCCGCCTTGTTGGTCGAACCAGAGGATATTGATGCCATTGTAGCGGCGATGAAAAAAGTAATTGAAGAAGAAGATTTCAGTAAAGACCTAGTCGCTAAAGCTAAAACTCAAAGGCAGAAATTCAATTGGGAAGATTCTGCCCAAAAGGTCTATCAGGTATTGGAAGAGGTCGCACAAAGGAATTAGTTTTTACTCTATTCTTAGCAAGACAAAACATCCATAAATTACTGACTTAAGGGTGTCGAAAGACCTTTAAACTTCCTTAGCTCTTTTTCCGCGCTGCCATAAGAAGAGCGTACCAAACAAACCGATCAGCATCAGCATCACTGCAATAAATTCGGCCTGTGTACTTTGAAAACCCAATATATCATAACGGTCATTGACTCTGATTTTTTCAATCCAAAATCGTTCAAAACCATTTAAGAAAAGACTTAAACAAAACAAAATTCCAGGAATGACAATCCGCTTGCGCAAAGCCCAAAGGATCGCCCCCAAGCCAATAAGCACCACAAATTCGTAAATGGAAGTTGGAAAAACGGGAATATCTAATTCTGTACAATAGCGCCATTCACAACCCGCAATCGCGGTTCCTTCATGGATGACATTATGCGGATAACTCTGCGACCACAACCATTCTGGCAGCCATCCCGGTTTGGTATAAGAATAAATCACTTCTCCCGCTTCCGTAAAAGCTTCCACCGGAATCCCCCAATCGCCATCGCCTGACAAATGACAGCCCATACGACCAATGCCAAAAGCAGCCAATAAGCCTGGTGCTGCAGCATCTAAGACTGGTAAAAGATCCATTTTCCATTTTCTCAAAAAATAATACATCACTATAAAGCCAATGATAAAACCACCATAAACGGCCAATCCATCACCTGATAAAAAACGACTGAGGTATTCTGTAAGGGTCAATCGCCCTGAAAAGACCAAGTCGATTTCTTCGGCCATGGCAAATATTTTCGCTCCAGCGATACCAGCTATCGCCGCAATGATCGTGATGTCTCCCACTCGCTCGTGAGGATAGATCAATTGTGTTTTTTCTATGGGTTCAGGGAGGGCGTCTTTATTGGTTTCCCACCACTTTACCCCAGCGACAATAACGGCTCCTACGATTCCCAATAACCAACTGCCTTTTAGTGACAATAAAATGCTAGCGGGATTAAATTTAAAGGCTTCAAAATTTTCGTAGATATAGCCAAATTTTGCAAAAACAACAAAGCCAATCAAGGCATTAATCAACAACTGAAAGATCGTTACCGATTGCCCGACAGTAACCCTTGTACTCAAAGGTTTTAGCAAACCTTCTTCTTCTTTTCGGCGTAACTCCAAGCCCAATAAAAAGGAGGCCGTTAAAAAAGAAACAACCATCATTAAGCCTAGAGACTTGACGATAGAAGCGGCATTATCTGGTGCCGTACCAATTAGAGCATGAAGGATATACGAGAGGTCGGGGTACATGTATTAATTTTAAAAAACGAAATTTAATTTTCGGAGAAAAAAGGAAAATATTTTAAGCCTTGTTCCTATAAATGGATGCGAACTATTATTTCTGATTCTTACTACGTTGCCATAAAAAGATACAACCAATCACTCCAATCAACATGAGGATAACGGAAATAAACTCTGCTTGCGTACTTTGCATCCCCAGAATTTCATAACGCTCATTGACTCTGATTTTTTCAATCCAAAATCGTTCAAAACCATTACAAACCAAATAAAGGAAAAACAGCATTCCTGGAATCGCAATTCGCTTGCGCAAAGACCAAAGTAATCCGCCAAGGCCTATTCCCATCATCAGTTCATAAATCGAAGTCGGGAAAACAGGTGTTTCCAAACGATTGCAATAGCGCCATTCACAACCTTCTATCGCAACTCCTTGCCGGAGTACATTATGTCCATAGTCTTGCGCCCAGAGCCATTCTGGTAGCCATCCGGGTTTGGTATAAGAATAGAGTACTTCTCCTGCTGCATTCACTTCTTCGATAGGAATTCCCCAATCACCATCTCCTGAAAGGTGGCATCCCAAACGGCCAATTCCGTAGGCGACCAGCAGGGCTGGAGCAACTGCATCCATGACATGAATGGGAGCAATTTTATAATGGCGCAAATAGAAAAAGCAAGTAAAAAAAGCAACGATCAATCCTCCGTAAATCGCCATCCCGCTACCAGACAAAAATTGTCCTAAAAACTGCGACATCGTCAATTGGCCGGAGACCACTAAATCAATATCTTCCACCATCGCAAATATCTTTGCACCGATGACTCCCGACAAAGCTGCGATGATCGTAATATCCCCAATTCGGTCGTGGGGATAAACAACCAACATTTTTTCTACCGGTTTGTCCAGTTGTGTTTGTTTCTTTTCCCAAAACTTTAGCCCTCCAAAAATCAAAGCTCCTAATACTCCTGCTGGGAAGTTTCCTTTTAGGGAAAGCAAAATGTCGGCAGGGTCTACCTGAAAATCTGCAAAATGCTGGTAGGCATAGTAAAACTTAGCAAATAAAAAGAATCCAAGTAAGCTATTGAGAAAAAGAGATAAAGGACTCGCTGGTTCCCCGACGGTTATTTTGGATTTGACGGGCTGCAATAAACCCTCTTTCTCTTTTCGGCGAAGCTCTCGTTCCAGCATAAATGCCGCTACCAAAATGGCGATGACCAAGAGTAAACCAAAGGTTTTGACAACCGAAGCACCATTGTCTGGCTGGGTACCAATTAGTGCGTGTAGTATATAGGAAAGATCAGGATACATAGTAATGTCTGGTTTTTTGGTAAAAATAGCTCCAGCAAAAGGATTTTAGGTAAAAAACAGCTTAATAATACGACTTCTCTCGAATTAAATATTATTAGATTTTTTTTGTATTTTGCTTTTGAGAATAGGACTTTATCCTTTATTTCGGTGCTTTATCTTCCTCTTTTCTATGAAGTTGTTCAAAAATTGCTGCTTGAAGTGAAAATGAGGGATTTTAGTTCAGTTCAAGGCGTCAAAATCGAAGCGTAGCCGCGCTACGTTAGATTTTTACAACGCAGAAGTGGACAAAAAGACCCTTTTGCAACCAAGTAAGGAGTTTTTAAACAACTTCTATAAGTAGTTTGGTGCCGTCACTGAGTTGGAATAAAAAAAAATAAATTCATTTTAAACTTTCCTTAACAGAGATCGTCCAACTAAGGTATATCGAAATTCAATCCATCTAAGCTAAGTTATTTTCTACCTTGCGATTTTTCCATTTTTGCAAATCCACCTTTTGCATTTACCCGGAATTTTCCAATGATAGATTTCTCTCTAGAAACTTAATTATTGTACAAGCATAATTAGGCAGAGTTCTTGGTGGATAATGTAATGAATAGTTAAGCATCAAATCAAGCACTCTTCTTTTATTTTTTCGAACTAAAATCACCCTAAAATGGACCGAAGAAGTACCATCGCTACCTTATTGGGTAGAAAAAAAGCCACCGCACAAAAAGCTGCCACTGCAGTAGCTGGCTTAGAGCCTTACACAGGCTCTTGGGAACAAGAACAGGCCGCCCATCTACTCCGCAGAACAACCTACTGCGCCAATTATGAAAACATCAATGAGGCGGTAGCCAACGGACTGGACGCCACACTGGACCAAATCCTCGCGGATAAACCCATGCCCGAACCGCCTCTCAATCATTTTTACATCCTCGACCCCAATGTACCTGTTGGACAAACCTGGATTGACGCTCCTTATTCTGCGGGAATCAATTTCACCAATTATCGCTACCGATCTATGGTAGGTTGGACCATTCAGCAAATGATGACCGATGGAATTTCTATCCGAGAAAAAATGACGCTTTTCTGGCACAATCATTTTGTAACGGGAGATATCAGAGAGGCCAAATATATTTATCGGTACAGCACTTTGCTACGACAATTTGCAACGGGCAATTTTAGAGAATTTACCAAACAAATCACCATTGACCCTTTGATGCTGCGCTACCTCAATGGTAATCAGAATACCAAGAATGCTCCTAATGAAAATTATGCACGGGAACTATTAGAATTATTTACAGTAGGCAAAGGAGAATTGGCTGGCCCAGGCGATTATACCACTTTCACAGAACAGGATGTATTGGAAATTGCCAAGGTCTTGACCGGGTGGAGAGACGTGGGTTTTTTCAATATCACTGGCATTCCGATTGAAACTATTTTTCGGACAAACCAGCATGATACAACTACCAAACAACTTTCTCATCGATTTGGAAACGCGACGATTAGTAGTGATGGAGAACAAGAGACCTTTACACTGATTGATATCATTTTTGAACAAGCAGCCGTAGCCCGATATATTTGCAAAAAGCTCTATCGCTATTTTGTGTACTATGAAATTTCGGAAGAAACCGAAATGGATTTTATAGAACCGATGGCTCAATTGCTGATTGATAATGATTATGAAATCAAACCGGTCTTAGAGGCGCTTTTTAAAAGTGCTCATTTTTATGAAAAAATCCGAGTGGGTTGCATGATTAAGAATCCATTAGACTTTGTCGTCACCTCACTTAATCAATTTAAGATACCTGCACTGAGTACTTTGCTTGCTCGCTATGAATTAGGTGTTGGTATCGCACAATTCAGCGCCGCTCAATTGATGGAATATTATAATCCGCCAAGTGTGGCTGGCTGGCCCGCTTATTATCAAGAACCTTCTTTTTACCAGCTTTGGATCAACTCGGTAAGCTTGCCAGAAAGAATGGCTTATACCGTCGGTCTCGTTTCACCTGGTTATACTATTGATTCTGAAACGGTTATTATTGACCCATTGGCTTTAGTGGATTCGCTACAAAATCCATCTAATGCAGAAGCAATGATTACAGAAGTATCCATTCTGCTTTTTCCTTTGGGAATTTCGGAAGAGCAAAGAGATTATCTCAAAGAAGTTTTATTGGTTGGCTTACCAGACTCGGTTTGGCAAGAAGAATATCTCAATTATTCTCTCGACAAAACCAATGAAACCTTAGCGGCACCGGTACGCAGCAAACTCCAACTTTTATTAGCTACTATGCTAACCATGCCAGAGTATTTGCTTCAGTAAGTAAGACAGAATGCTTTTTCTTAAACCTTAAAGTCAACTCTAATGAAAAGGAGAAATTTTTTACGCGCTAGTTCTGCCATGAGCCTCCCATTTTTCACCAATGGTTTACCCATCTCTGCACTCATGCGCTCTTCGGCTTTCAATACCCTAAATGGCGACTCGGATCGCG
>CAYQRA010000057.1:0-15860 GCA_964419315.1 uncultured Saprospiraceae bacterium
TCATTTTATCTCCGGCATCCCAACCTTCTCGCAGGATGTAATAATCTGTATCTGTAAAAGCAAGCGAGCCATAAGTAGGGCGTTCCTGTTTAATATTCGCCAAGCCTTCTACTTGTGTTTTGCTGAGGTACCAATACATTCGATCCGCTACTTGATCCGTTGCAAAATAGCCAAACTCAGGATCTTCAAACAAAAGATAACCCAGTGTCATCGCACCAGAGATGTCATTTTTCTCTGCCCAGGGAATCTCGGTATCATCTTGCAAGACAGGAGCACTTTTATCTGGATAAGCAATTTTGACTAGAGTAGAAAATAGCGTTTGTAGTTTTTGCTCCCAACTTTTATCCACGGCTATCTTATTGATTTGGGCCAATTGGAAAACGTAGAAATAATTATTGATATCACTCATGTGATAATGCACCGATCGTTCAAACTGAAAACCATCGGGATTAATTTCCTTATCCAAGTGTTCGCTCAATCTAGCCATCGCTCGTTCATACCACAAGTCGGTTCCCGCAAAATCACGCAATAAAATGGCTAGCACCGCCAAGGCGGACATCCCCTTTGTTTGGTGATTGCCCGGTCTAAAGCGATCATTCCTTTCGTAGAGGTGTTGGCCATGTTGGAGTAAGGTGGCGATCGTCTGCAATTGATCGGCATCGGTATAGGCTTTCTCGTTTAAAAATAGATTGTGAATCCACAGCCAATTGAAAATGCGATAACCGGAGCGGAAAACTTCATAGACCCCATTTCCATCTTCAATTTTCTCATAAGTTCCCGACGCCAGTGCAGCATTCAAAGACTGCATCTGATCGACAAAGTAGCGAATGTATTTAGGATCTTTATCCTCCTCGAAATAGTAGAGTGCAATGTCTACCATTTTATGTTGCCTCGCCAAATGCCTAAGGGCATAGGCATTCACCGCTTCGCCATTTTGATAATCAAAGGGCAACTTCCATTGTGTAGAAGCGCTATATTTTTGGAGGTGGTCTAATGCTCTTCTCCGATGAAATTCTTGATTCCCATATAGTTGATTATAGTTGGCAAAACGTTCTTCGAAAGTCTGGTAATCATAAAAGAAACTTTCTGAAAAGTGGGCTCTAAAATACTGCGCGAGTCGGGCATTCGTCAATGCTCCTTCCGCTTCTAGGTGCTTCCGCTTTTCTGGTTTTAAATAATCAGCGAGTACTGTAATATCCAAAACCTTTTGATCTGAAATTCCTTGTGCCCAAGACTTCAAAGAGCCGATGGCCAAGAACAAAAGTAATAGACTTAATTGTTGAATGGCTTTCATACGGATCGCGTTTATGCTAAGAGCTTGTTTAAAATTTGTTTTAGGTTGAAAGTCAATAGTTTGTGGTTCTGCCGAACTAAAAAATAACGAATTTAGCGAGCTAAATGAGTTGTTTTTTAGGAAGACAGGCCTGTCCAGTACTTGCTACGGGGTTAATAAAATATTGATTTTCAGGCAATAGAAACCGAAGGTTCATGAGCCTAAAAGGCGAACTAAATTTAAACATGCTCTAATACAGTAAATTGAGTTTGAGGTTTTCCTCCACTACTATTTTACCAGAGTTATTCAGCTTATTATTGGAATGGGAATTATTTTTTGCACCCCATAATTGGGCGACCTGTTTGACCCGATTATCAGAGAAGGTATTTCCCGAAATAAGGACATTGATGATGCCATAAGTATTGAGTAAAATTCCATTTTTCTCTTTTGCACCGCATCTGGTAAAAGTGCTATTGGTGATAGACAAATTGCCCCCTACCGTAGACTCATCATAGCCTCCTCGGTAATAGTCCATTACATTTTCGGCGATGCCTTCGAAGCGGCAGTTTTCGATAGTGATATTTTCGGCATTATACTCTCCTTTGTCCTCAATCTCTTCGGATAATTCCATTCCGTTTTGGCAGTTCTTAAAAGTGGTTCTCCGAAAGTTTAAATATTCCGCAAAGGAATATTTATAGGCTTTGAGGATATAATTAAAACCTTCTACTTCGCAATCTTCTAGGGTCAAATTGTATAAGCTAGACATGTTTTCTTTTAGACTTGCAAAAGCATTTTGATTTTTATTGCCGCTCAGGCTAATCCCTTTTAGTGTCAGTTCACCTCTAGGGTTCATTTCAAACAAAGGAGTATTTTCTGCTCCTTGGTAAAAGAGACTAACCTTGGCATTGGGAGCCGATTGGATCGTCAGCATTTTATCTATCTTTAAAGAAGCAGGGATTTCATAATTCCCAGCAACCAATTCTAAGATATCGGTGTCTTGTGCTTTTGCTATAAGTTCCGCTAAGTTCTCATTCGCTTTGACTGTTTGTTTTTTAGGTGCGGTAGCCGCTTCTTCTGTCGCATACCAATCTGTTCCATATTTAGATTGGTCTAAAATTGCTGGTGCAGAAATCGGTTGTCCGATTATCGCTCCAATGGAATTTTGATCTTCTCGGGAAGCCGCAAATAAGTCTTTAGAAAATTCATCAAACCCAAACCCAGCATAGACTTCGACTTCCGGAAAATCAGCCGTCGGCGCCCAGATATAATCGCCTATTTCTTTGAGTTTAAAAGCCCCAGATTCGACCCCTGCAAGGGCAGCAAATTTGACGCCTTGATTATTGATGACATTGCTTTTGAATTGGATGCCATCCAATTTGTCGTGAGCGACAATAGGTGTTTGATCGCCTTTGGTATTATAGATCAGGTTGTTGGCAACAATGGTTCGGATGGGTCGGGCAGATCGAATTTCGGAAGCGGGTAACACCTCCTTTTGACTTACATTGGACCCCACACCAAATTGTAAAGGAGCCGTACAGTTGATCCAAGAATTGTGCGCAACGATTACGTCCGTCACTTGGATGTAGCGATTGAGTGGAGATTTGGGAATGCCATTCATAACGGCTAGTGGGCTTCTAAATTCTTGTCCTCGTAGATTGTAAAAATAATTATTGGTCACCGTATGCCCCGTACCGATCAATCGGACCCCACCAATGTTTGCGGAGGCTTCATCACCGATAAAATAATTGCCATCGACGGTACAATAATTTCCGTGTCTCGTCACCAAAGAACCTTCACTTTTATAAAACACATTATTTCTAAATTCATTAAAGTTCGTTTTACTAGAAATCACTTCTACCTCACCATTGCATCGGTCAAATAAATTATTTTCCACGAGCGTATAGCTCGGACACATGGAGGTAAAACTGTTTCCAATTTGCAGGGTCTCTGCGCTAGGACCGCCTTTGGGTGGTCTTGGTCCAAAATGGTTATTGATGATTTTGTGGTAATTTTTAATGCTTTGATTCCCTTCCAAACTAACTCTAATCGTTGGGCCCTTATTGGACTTTCCGGCGAGGTAACAATGATCCAATTGATTGTGTCTTCCTTTGAAGAGCACCCAAAGGTCTTGCTTATTTCTTTGTGCTTTGTTGTAGTCTTTGATTACACAATTGCTCACCGTACAGTGATTGGCCACCGTATCCTTTACCGCAAAAGTAATGACCGACTTTGCTGGAGCATGTCCATTGACGAAGTACAATCCATTCACCTTAATGTATTCTCCTCCCAATTGCAAATCAGACTTTCCTTGGAGCAATACTTTCCCTGGCGTTTCTGCCCTTAAATAAATGGCTTGCTCTTTAGTGCCTTTGGCGGTAATCCGAATTTGTACATCTTCCCAAACTCCATTTGCCAAGGTGATCTTATCGCCGGGTTTTGCCTCCGCAATGGCTTTTTGTAATTCCTCTTTATTAGTGACCGTTTGTGAAGGAGTGACAATGGATTTTTTACAAGTACTAAACAGCAGGAAGACAAGGGAACAGAATAATAAACGTTTCATGTAGTCAGGTTTTAATTTGGTTAAGGTTACATGGTATTTACCAAGAATAAATAGTCAGGTTTTATTTTGGTTAAGCATTTTTCCATAGTTCCCGAATGGTCAGAAGATCTTTCTTCATGGCATCAAAGACTATTTTTTTATCGATGTTGATCGAATATTTTCCTTTTTCAGCTCCTCCTAAAGGATACTCCAAGTGTAAAGAGACGGGAGGATTTAATCCATAGCTTTTGAGCAATTGGAAGTATTTTGTAAAATCAACCATCCCCTCTCCAATGGGCACATTAATCGCTTTCCACTTCCCGTCTTTTTTGCCCCATTTGAAATCTTTTAGGACGATTACTTTGATTTGTTTGTGCAATAGTTCTAATCCGTTTTCCCAAGAGTATCCTCCATCCACGGTGGCATGGCGGATGTCGTATTGGGCGCCAAAATATTTAGGATCTACTTTTTCAAGGAGTTGATGGATTTCCCAAAAGGAGGAGCCAATCTTAGTACCTGCATGATTTTGGTAGCAACCGACGATATTGTTTTCTTTGTTGAGTAGACTCAATTTATAAATCTGTTCTTGGTATTTGGTTAAGGATTCGATCATCGAAAGGTCCTTATGGTATTTGTACCAATGAGTTCGGTAAAAAGAAACACCCGTCCGCCCTGCGGTCTGGATGACCTCCACGTCCTGAGGATTGGTCACTGCCTCGATACTGGTGGTAATCATTTTACAATTGGAACCCGCACTTTTGATATCCTTGATCGCAAATGGAAGATCCGTAAAGACATTTTCGGGAAGCACATGTCCTTTGGGGCGCACCGTTAGATCGACGCCGTCGAAACCCAATTCTGCCGCTATTTGCCCAGTTTCTTTGAAATCTAAAAACTGTAAATGTTTGGAAAAAATACTAATATCGAGTACTTCTGGGTCTTGAGGAAATGCCTTCGCAGAAAAAGGAGACCCTAAAAACGGGAGAAAAGCGGAGCCTAAAGCGGCATCTTTGAGAAAGGATCGTCTTGAATAAATCATAGATTTTAAGGTTGACCAAAAATTGGTTGACCAATTTAATATCGGAAAGGTAGTATCTATTTCTTAGATATCTAAAAAAATCTGGGTTTGATTTACACAAAACTTTCCTTTCCGTATTTTCTTCGTCCTCTAATTGGCTTTTATGGTGATCAAATTCTCCGCGCGGAACATTCGATCTGGTGTAATCACCAATTCATCCAGCAATAGAACAATAAACCTAACAATACAAAAACATTATCTTAAAAATACATGACACTTTGTTTAAATATGTTTATATTACAATAGAGTCGTTTAAAATGAATCGATGATTCCTTTTTCAAACAACTTCGAACAAAACTTTTTTTATTAACCACATTCCCTAAAGAATTATGAAAAAAACATTTTACCCTATTTATTCAAAGCTCCGTTCTTTACTTCCTTTTGCCCTATTGCTATTATTTATGGCCTTTAGTCATACGAGCAAAGCATGTGTCGATCCAGATACCATTGCAACATTGACCATTAACTATAGTAGTGATTTCTCAGAAGCGGAAATTAGAATTGGAAACTTAAAATTGGAAACCGAGGCACCCAATACTTTTTGCTCCTGTGGGCTTTCTTCTGAAGCTGCCGTTTTTACCTATGTGACTTACATCGCTGTGGTCTACCAAGGCACCAATAATGTCTACCCGAATTTTGTTCCTTTTATGCAAACCTCTCCTGCCGATGCGGCTTGGGATGGAAGCCAACCAGCGCTCCCAGATTGGAATGGCTATATAGCAGAGGTCGTCAATGGCCTGGTGGCCGATGATGCCGTAGAATTGATTATCCGTGCAGAAGCACCTCCCGGAATCTTAGTAGAATTACAAAGTGATCCACAAAATGATACTAGTGCCCTTTATTTTCAGACTTATCTGGGCACAGATGCCTGGGACCCGACTACGATGGATTTGGTAGAAGCGCATCAAGCAATCCGAACATTTGGGTTTATGGACAACCTTGGTTCGAATGTATTACCAAAAAGTTATTTCGATGAATTGGATGCGATGGTTACAAGTACTCGGGAAATACCAAGCTTGCCCATTCAAGCGGGAAAATTATCTCCTAATCCAGTTTCAGATTATTCCGAATTGTCTTTTGACTTATCAGAGCGGACAGATTTAAAACTTGTCATTTACGATATCACGGGAAAGGTACTCCATACGATCCCGAGTCAACGTTTTGACATCGGTGCGCACAGGATACCAATTTCCTTACAAGGCATTCTTCCTAAATCAGGCATCTATATTGCGAGTTTACAAAGTCCGTCTGGACAGCAGAATTTTAAGTTTATCAAACAGTAATAAAGCATTCCAACAAAAACCAAACAGAGTCATTCGATATTTTCGGATGACTTTGTTTTTTTTATAAATCAATGATCCCTTCCAGGTACTTCACCGCCTGCCCTCGAATCATCACCCTATCCTGATGCAATTCACACCATAATGTTCCTCCTCGCTTAGAGATTTGCAGGGCTTTAAATGTAGTCTTCCCTAACCTTTCTGACCAAAAAGGAACCAAGGTACAATGCGCCGAACCCGTAACGGGATCTTCAAAAACAGTCGCTTGTGGGGTAAAAAGTCTAGATACAAAATCCACTTCTTTATCCTTTCCTTTCGCAGTGACAATAATACCTCCAGGGTCAATATTGATTTGATTGAGGATGGCGACATTCGGTACTATGGCTTTGATGTCTTCTTCAGAATCGTAGACCAAAAGATAGTCCCGTGCTTTCCAGATTTCGGTGGGTGGAAGATTTAATCCCTCTCTGATGATCTTGGGTAGCTCTGCCAATTGGGGCGGCCTAGAAGGAAAATCCATTTCCAAATAAGCATCTACTCTTTTTACTTTTAAAAGTCCACTTTGGGTATCAAATAAAATTTCTTCTGCTTCACATCCCAGCTCTTCAAAGATTACAAATGCGGAGGCCAGCGTTGCATGTCCACACAAATCCATTTCTAGTTCTGGTGTAAACCATCTTAGGTGAAAATGATTTGCTGCGAGTTGAACAAAAAATGCGGTTTCCGCTAGGTTATTTTCGATGGCAATCTGTTGTAGCATTTCGTCTTCCAGCCAATGGTCTAAAGGACAGACCGCTGCGGGATTTCCAGCAAATAATTTATCGGTAAAAGCATCAATTTGAAAGATTTTTATTTTCACGTTTCCATTGGTTTTTATGGTCAATGATAAGAATTGTATTTCTCAACTTTAAATAAGCAAAAACAGTCTTACTCAAGTCTCTTTAGCTTTTAGCAAAGTTATCCCAAATTGATTAATCTGATCGATAATGGCTAAGACCTTTAAACCTTCTTCAGTCAGGGAACATTCTACTCTGGATGGAATTTCTCTCTAGGCTTTTCGATTGATAATGCCGAGTTGCGTCCGCTTTTTTAATTCTTGTAGCAGCATCTGCTCACTGATATCCAGAATCAATCGTTTCAATTCTCCAAAGCACCTTTTCCATCTTGCATTTGAAAAATCAAAAGCAGTCTCCGTTTGCCTCCGATGATTTTCAGTACTGCATTTACCGGACATTCTGTATCTATTTTTATACTCTCTTTCATTTTAAATACTTTGCAAAGTAAATTTCTAAGCTACCTAGCAGAACTACCAGACCGTATTGGAGGTGTCTTTTTATAAGTCACTATATTTTCCTGCTATCCCGATGTTTGATTTATCGGGGACGATAATTTGCTCCTCATATTGTTCTCCCTTAGTGCTTTTAAAAGTCAGAATGAGTACCTCGTCTTTTTTACACCCTTGCTTTAGAGCCAAGGCAAATCGCTGCTTTAGATTTTTCTTTGATTTTAATTCAAACTCAAGTACTTTCTTTTCACTGTCATATATTTGAAAAGATTTTGGATCAATCTCAATATTATTATTGGCCTCCACTTTTAGGATATCTCTTCCTATCCAAGATTCATAATAGCAATCTATATTTATTTTCTTATTGCCGTCCTCATCAAACAACCAACGGTATGCTTGAGTAGCGTATTTGGGTTGGTATTCCCAAGCACCATAGGCCGGATATTTTCCATAGCCTGCAAACTCAAATCTAAGTTTATCCATTTTGGAAAATGTTCTAATCGCATTCGCTCCAACTGGATAATCAATTTTAAATCCTTTGGGCACTTCTGGAAATTTCCAAGTGGTAATTGCTTTAGATGCTGATCCCAATCGGTAGATCAAAGAATCGTTTTGATAGATTTTTATGTACTCCACCGAGGCACGTTCCTCTTTTGCAAATCTATTGAAATCAAATGCAATTTCTAATTTTTCAGAAGCATCATCTAATCCAAATATTTTCACAAAAATAGAGATACTCTCGCTACAACTTGTGAGTAAAAAAGCAATTGAGAAGAGGTATAATTTTTTCATGGTTTTATTACTCCTTTATTATTTTCATTGGGTTCAATCAAGTCCCATAAATTACCGTACAGATCTTCAAAGACCGCTACCCTTCCGTAGGCAAATTCTGTTGGCGGTCTTACAAAATTTATCTTTCGATCAATCATTTTATTATAATCTCTCCAAAAGTCATCCGTAAAAAGAAAAAAACCAACTCTTCCTCCGGTCTGGTTGCCAACACTGGCCGCTTGTTTTTCATTCGCTGCTTTGGCAAGTAATAAGCAGCACTCTTTAGCTCCAGAAGGGGCGACCATTACCCACCTTTTCTTTTCGTCTATCTGGGTATCTTCCAATAGGAGGAAGTCCATTTTTTTTGTATAAAAATTGATGGCTTCGTCATAGTCTTTCACGACCAAGGCGATATGTGCTATTCGTTGTATCATTGTCTATTAATCAGTCATGTGTAAAGGAAATTCTATTTCACTTAAAAAACGATCAAAATCATCAAGCTTATTCAAATGAAAATAAATTCTAATCAGGTCCGTATCATTTAGGAGATAATCGTTACAGACTAGCCCCATTGCTTGATCTTTGATTAGACTGGAAGCAATATCTTTTAATGCCTGAACTAATTGTTCTTTCTTTCTCCAGCGAAGCAAAAAGTCCTGAATACTTTTGAAGAGCTCTAGATATTCGCTTAGCGTAAGTCGTGTACAAAGACTCCATTTTTCTATGTATACCTGATCCTTTTCCATTTCGACATATAATTCATTTTGCCAAGAATAAGCGTATTCCACTTCATTGAAAAATTGGCTGGAGTTCATGGATCGCTCCCGTTCCTTTTCTAAGCGAGCTTTGATAAATTCGATATGCCTTTCATTTTCAATAATTAGATTATTATCTCCATACATAAAATATAAAGACACATCTAATAATGCGACGCCATAAGTTTTGAACTCAGAAGTCGACTCTACTCCAAAGTAAACTTTTCCATTGGCGATATTTAGGATATAGTTTTTTAAAAACTTCATCAACATTATTTGTACTTAGGGTGCTTGAACAAAAATAGGTTTAAGAAAACGATTATTTTAAATCGCCATAAACATTTGCAAAATAAGCACTTAAAAACCATTTTTTTATCCTATTTAATTTAAGGCCTATCTGGAAGGTAGGTCCTAAATTTCCATCTTTCTTTTTTGTTTTAAAAATTCTTTTCTGCTCTTTAAGAGGAACTAAAAACCAAGCATTTGGACTTTTCAGATACCGCGATTTTTCGTATCTACGTTGGGAAAAGGAAAACGTGGAGAACACCATCCTTAGCTTTAAGGATCGAAATTTAATCTTTTAAATATTTTTCTAGTCTATTATTCTATCAATTGATTTTCAAGTAAACTTTGGTCAAGTTCTTTTCTCAATCTTTTGCCCTTGTAATGATAATAAACGCCACTTAGTAAAATAAAAATAATAGCTACAGAAAAACCAACCTTACCTATACTGAACTGACCAGCTATCGCCAAGTAAGTGAGTAGAATTATAATCATCGGAATCATTGCAATTACAGTAGACAACATTCTGTATTTGTTAAACATCATCCCAGCAATCAAAAATAGCACGCTATAAACGACTCTTTCAATAAACATTTCTAATGAAAAATAATCATGAAAAATATAATTAGATACCATTGGATAAAACACCAGCAATACCATAATAAAGATGATAGCTCTTGTTCTAATTAAACCATCGATACATTGTGAATGCTCCCAAGATTTTCCAGCATATTTTCCAGTAAATTTCATTTCCCGATATTCCAGTTCTTCTTTTTTACCTAGTTTGTCTAGCATCGTCTATTTTAGTTTTTATATTTGGAAGTTGTTTTGAATCTTCTTGAATCTTATATTTTCAATTATTCTTTCCCAACACCTAGTGATAACTTCCACATCTTCTAAGGTACAAAAACAAAAAATAGAATTAAAAAAGGTAAAGGAGAAGTTCCCCTTTACCTAATCAACTATTAATTTTGAGCCTTCAAAGACGTTTACCCTAGCGCTTCACAGACATCCGTTTCGAATCAATTACGACCTCATCAATCAGAAGCACATATAAATAAACACCACTCGCCAAATTCGCAGCTTCGAATTCATGGTCTCCTAAGCCCGAATCAAGTTTTTGGCTATGGATGATTTTTCCTTGTAGGTCTAGCACTCTTAATACCGCATTGCTGGCACCTTCTGGTACAAAATATTCAATACTCGTATTTCCAGAATGAGGATTCGGAAAATTTTGTCCAAGCCATGCTCCTTTTAAATAAGCGGGGACTTCTAAAGTCTCCTTGGAATCATTATCCTTACTTAAACCCACACAACCTTCTTGACAAATGGTTTCGAGGTCTTTTTTAATATCATCAACCATTTGGGTGAGGTCTTGCAAGCTATTTTCCAAATCTGCAATCTGTTGATCTTTCGACGCTATTTGCTTTTGTTGTGCTTTGATGGCCTCGGTTAGAATAGGAATAATAGCGGTATAATTAACGGCCAATTTTTCATCGGTTCCTGCTTTTACAATCCGAGGCAAGACCGCTTGTACTTCCTGTGCAATAAATCCATAAGAAGATTCCGCCTCACTATCTCTGGTGATTTTCATCTCATAAGATTTTCCCTCCAATTGATTAATGATCGACAAGGGATCTCTGATGGAATGGATTTTAGATTTAAATTGCTGATCCGACCACAACCATATTCCATTGGCCGTCGCACTACCATTGGCATAAATTCTAAACGTTTCTATACCACCTCTTTTTACCAATAAGGCGCCGCTATTGCAATCCCCTCCGGCCATATCCAATACCACATTATCATAACAACCACTCCGAGTATCGAAGATCGCATTATAATCTCCGCGACTCCACTCGCCATTTCTCCAACCAAATCTTACGTCCAAGAAAGCTCTTGGGCGATCCGTACCGATACCGATTTTTCCCCAACGTTGATCCCCTGTAGATCCCGTAATACTATTTTCTACAAACAAGGTCGGAAGCATGCTATTAAAACCAATCATCAGAGAATTTGGATTAAAATTGGTCAAGCGATTGGCATTAGATTCTCCAAGGCCAATAACAAAACTATTGGCTTCCCGAGCTTCTAAAAACCGACCAATGGTAAAGGAATTTTCCTCCAAACTTCTAGAACGGGAACCTAGGGAAACTGCGTGATCTCTATTCGCTTCGCTATTGTCTCCAATGGCGATGGCTGAAATTCCTCTAGCGGAGGCTCCCCTTCCGATTCCTGTGGCATAATCTCCAATCGCCTCTGCATTACTTAAAGCAAGAGCTGCCGTTCCACTGGCATTGGAATTATTGCCAGCCGCAAAAGCATCCCGGCCATAGGCATAACATTCTACTCCTAAAGCAAAAGCACTGGAACCCGCAGAGTAGGCAAAATTATTCGCTCCGATTGCTACGGCACTTGATCCATTCGCGGTAGAATTATTTCCAGTTGCGAAAGAACCCAATCCAGAAGCCGTGTTGTCTAAACCTGCCGCGATAGAACCATAACCAACTACCGGATCATCCCATTGGCTGCCCGTAATGGACCCCGCCCTTAGCGCATATTTTTCAGGAATCCATAAAAAATGATTTCCTGAAGATACCGATGGCTTGGAACCTCCTCCTCCCGTAAACTGCACTACTCCATTTTGTACCCTCACATCTCCATTGGTATAGATGTTATCATTTATGGAAGTCGCTAGACTTCCGGTATTCGGTTCTTTTAGCCAATCGCTATCGCCGGAAGGCACTAGAGGGTCTAAGGTGATTGCACAATTATTGATGAGGTCTCCATTGAAATAAATATTTACATCTGCCACGAGGTCTCCGATTTCTAATGCCGATACAGAATGATAAAGCGTATAGGCAGTAGAAGCAGTCTTATAGTAAAAAGACAAGAGGCCATTATTTTTTTCGATTTTATAAGTTACATTATTGGAGGTACTTGCCGCTGGCACAGAAGAAGTCAGGGGCGTCATAAAAACTCCGTTTCTTGAATAAGCAATGAAGGTGCTAGACACATACAAACCGTGATCAATACTTTCTGACAAACCATCATTGTCTTCATGCGAAACTCCAATCAATTTGGCTCCCGTAGAAGATATAGTAAATTCAAAATAGCCCTCTCTATTCGCAGGCAAAACTTCTAGAGAAGAAGCCCCCGCATCGTTGGCACCTGTTGCCCCACTCTTGATTAAGTTATTAGTGGTATTGGTGAAAGTATTTACTTTTTTAGTCCAAGTAACTTGAGCATTCGAACTGAATACTAAGCTGATAGAAAACAGCAGTAAAATATATTTTTTCATTTTGTTTGATTTGAAATAAAGTCTACTCTTTTAATGGATTTTCGACATACTCCATAGATCATTTTTTGCTACTAGGTAGCTTAAAGTGCTAGGACAAAATAATTTGCTTAGAAACATTCAGGTGATCACCTTTTGGACATCGAGTCCTCTAATGCTTTGTAATTTCTGTCCCTTGATTCTATAAGTAGGGAAAGACTTAAACGTGACCGAGGATTGGTATTAAATATTCTGGAGGGATGAATATTTGGGGAATGGTGAGGGTTAAAAAATGAGGATTGGGAAAAATAAACGAGGAGTGAATAACTATTTTTTTCTTTTCTTCGAATCTAATTTTGTGCAAAAACTGATTCCCCTTGCATCGCTAAACAACTTCGGTTATAGGTTTTATTTACCAAAAAATTTCCCTATAATATCATTAGGCATTGTTGGAGAAGAATCTTCTTTTAATAAGCCTGTATCGGCTCTACTAAAAAGAGATTGCATGATGAGTTCCTTTTCCTTTTCACTTATGGTTGCTTCTTTTACTAAAGCCAAATAGACATAGGTGAGCTGTTCTCTTTCTTCGGCATCACGTGCTAAATGAAAAGCACTAAAAGTAACTCGATTCAATATTCTAATTACAAATATAAACAATGAGATAAATGTAATAAATAAAATCGACCACCTTATTGCAGTTGTATTATCCTGTGAAAAACTTGCCAACATTCCTTCTGGAGTCAACCACAACAATGCATAAAGAGGTATACTTGTAATTAGGACTAAGCCTATCAATCCATACAGTGCTCTCCACCCTTCTTTCTTTAGTTTTACAGCTCTAGAACTCCAATATTTAGCTGGTCCTTTTAGCTTTAATAATTGTTCGTAAGTATTCTCTAAATCTTTAATATTCTCTTTTTGTTTATTCGTAAGTTTTTGAACATCTATTTTTGAACCATTAATCCATTTATTTAGTTTTTCTGATGCATCCAGTTGGCTTTTTTCATTCTTTTCAGAAAACTCTTTTAAGCTTTCAGCTGATTTATCTTTATATAAAACGATGTTTGCATCAAATTCCTTTTTACTTTTTTGTAGTTCATGTCTAATATTACTGATCGACTTTTGCTCTGTTTCATCTTTACTTAACACTCTAATATTTTCCCTGTTTTCAAATTCATATGCGTATAAGGAGCCAATGAAATTTTCTTTACTGCCGATATTAAAACGACCTTCCATAAAAGACATCGCCCCCCTAAAATATTTTGGATGTTTTTTCTTGAAATCCTTTAAGAAGATCACTTCAGGGCTATCAAAAGTAAAAACATCATCACTATCTCTTTTAATTCTACTCTTTATGCTTTCCCAGTCAGGTTTTGCATAAAAATAGTGATTGGGTCTATCACTATTTTTTTGTTCCCATTCTAAATAGGAAATCAAACTATCTTGAGTTTCTTGAAAATAAATAGTCGATCTATTAAACTCTTCCTCTTTTTCATTTAACTTTTGCCAACCTTCGGATTGTATCTTATAGAATTCATATAAAGAAATAAAATCTTTAAAAACAAAATCAGCATTAACCGACGGAAAGCTTATCTCAATATTAATTGAGTTGTACCATTTTTGGTTTTTACTTTCCGTTATGATTCTTTTTACTTCCTCTATTTCCATTTTTCCAGTATAATTATTTTCGTTTATCAGGTTTAAACTCTTACATTTATAAATACCTACTATACTCTTTCCATATTATAGGCAAGTTTCAAATATACAAAAAATAACAATTCAACTACAAATCCATTTTCAATAAAAACCAAATTAAGCATAAGAAGATAAAGCCCTTCCACTTCCCCTATTCTCTCCAAATAAAAAAGGATCCCAAACTTTCATTCAAAATCCTTTCTCCTAAAAATCTAACTTCTATAAATCAAGCATAATCAGAGTACAACTAGTTTATGTTTTTTTCCAGTCTTAATTAATAAAGATATTTTTCCAATTGAGAAGCATCAGGAATCAAAAAAATCAACAAAATGCTTTCAAAAACAATAAACATTATGTATACTTGTAATGTACTTTTAGTAATATTTGCGACTACTCACTGCATTTACTTTGTTATAAAAAGTATTCCTATCAAAACTAAATAGTCCTGCGTAGAAGGTTGATCACGGACTATCCTTTACAGCATCAGAGTGTGTTATTAGTTATTAGAATTGTTTTCCTTTCATTTTATTATTCGCTAGTCGTCTAAAATGAATAGGTCAACTGGCTTCCCCAATTCGGTAATTCAATTATCTAAATTTAATAACTAAACCTTAAAATCATGAAAAATTTAAACCTTAATTACGTGCTAATCTTAGCAATTGGACTGATGTTCTTTGGCTGTGCCAAAGACAATGATTTTGCACAAGATGTCGAAATAACACAAGAGATTCTTACCAATGAAGAAGCAATAAATAGTGAAGACACTCCAGAACTAATGCGGGTGCCATTTCGCAATCCTTGTTACCCCTCTCCTTACGAGATTTTACCCAATGTAAATTCCCAATACCATTGTGAAATATACTATGGTTGTATCTGGTACAATGGAAGTTGCTATTGGTGCTGGTAAGCATCTAACTTGATCTACTTAATTGGGGGTGTTGCAAAATTTTGAAATGCCCCCAATTAAATATTCGTATTTTTCCTTCTAATCCTACTTAAAGATTGTGGGGCAATTCCCAAATAGGACGCCAGGTATTTGAGGGGTATTCTTTGCAATAATTCCCCTTGCACATCGAGCATTTTTAGATAGCGTTGCTCCGCCGTTTCGGTTTGCAAATCTTCTAAAATTTCTTCTGTAAAAAACTGTACTTCTTGGGTGATTTTTCTGGCAAACAGATTCCAAGATTTTAATTCTAATAATTTATCATTCTCTTCGAAAGTAGTTTCCCAAATAATAGAATCTTCAATGGCTTGAATGCTTTCTTTGGCAGGAGTCTTGGTATTAAAACTCGTTTGAGAAGTAAAACAATAGGGAGCAATTGTAAAAAACTTAGTAGCCTCTATCCCGTCTTTTAATATAAAATATCTCAACAAACCACTTTCCAAAAAATACAGATGTCTACAAATCTTTCCTTCTTTTAAAATAAAATCATTTTTTGCGACCTTGCGCGATCTAAAAGAGTTAGAGATTTTCTCCCAATCGCTTGCTGGAATAGATTGATATTTTTCTATAAATTTTTTAATGGCTTCCAAGTTATCTTTTATTTTTTCGCTTTTCAAGATTAGGACAAATCAGCAATATTAAGTTATCCAGCTCGCAAAATTTTCTCCATCTTACGCCCTCT